>NYZG01000168.1 GCA_002687025.1 Candidatus Poribacteria bacterium | reverse complement strand
GGAGCGCCGGAAGGGCCCTGACGTTCCCGCGCGAACGCGCGGCGTCATTGCCGAGAGGGCGGGCGCGACGCGCAGCCCTTCGGCGCCTGTAGTCGCGGAACGCTGCCGCGTGGCATCGACAGCGGTCGCTCTGCGTCGGTGGCCCGTGTCTGGAGTGTCGGCCGCGCAATCTACCCGTGGCGGCGCCGTTCGCCTGTCAGGCGCGGCCGACATGGTGAGTCTGGACGAGCCTGAGGAACGTCGCGCCGGCCGCCTGCGCGGCGAGAGAAGGCCGGAGCGGGCCGGTCCCCCCGCTTCCCTGGCCCCGCTGAGCCCGGAGCGCGCGCTCGAAGCCCGGCCGGCGGGACGTGGGCCGAACTCCCCAACTGTGTTGCCGCGCGCCGCCTCGGCCAGCCCTTGCCCGGTCGCGTACGCCATGCGATCATCCCGCGGTCGGCTTTCCGTCTCGTCCGTCTGGTTCGTCCCCGTTGGATAGGAGCGCGCGCGCATGGCTGCCACGGCGCCCATGATCGAACTCTATAGCGTTGGCACCGAACTGGTGTACGGCCGCATCCAGGACTCGAACTCGTTCTGGATGGCCCAGCAAATCGTCAATCTGGGCGGTCGCATACGCCGAATCACTCAGCTCACCGACGACCCCGAAGACATGAAGAGCGCATTCGCTGCTACGGTCGCGCGCGGCACCGATGTCGTCATCATGTCTGGCGGCCTCGGCCCGACCCCGGACGATATGACGTCGGCGGTTCTCGCGGAGGTCGCCGGCACGTCGTTGGTCGTCCACGAGGAAGTCATCGCGGACTTCATGGGACGACGGAACATCGACTCGCGCGAGGAGATGAACCCGAACCTCGTGCGGATGGCCACCGTCCCGGCGACCGCGCGCGTGATGCTGAACCCGGTCGGATGGGCTCCCTGCGTCGCGGTGCCTGTGAACGGCACGACCTTCCTCGCGCTCCCCGGCCCGCCGCGCGAGATGGAAGCGGTGTTCGTGCGACACGTCGTCCCGTACATCTCCGAGCACTACGAGGTGAAAGCCGCGACCCAGCGCGTCCTCATCAACACGCACGAGTCCGCGGTGGCGCCGTACTTCCAGGAGGTGATGGAGCAGTATCCTGGGTCGTATATCAAGGGATACATCGCGATGACCTCACAGCCGGGGTGGCTGCCTGTCGATGTCGTCGCCACCGGAGCCAACGCGGCGGAAGCCCAGCAAGCGCTTCAGGACATCATCGACGTGCTGAGCAAGAAGGTGCACGCGGACGGCAAGACGCTCACCGTCTACGCCGAATCTGCGGAGGCCGAGGAGCTCAAGTAGGTCGGGATCGCCCGCCAGGCGGCGAGAACACGCGAAGCGTGTCCGCCGACACCACGGTCCCGGGTTCGCCGGCGCATCCCCGGCAGTCGCCGCACGCGCCACCGCGGGCGTGCGGGATCGACAGCAGCATCCGGCGGGTCGTGAGTACGACCGTCAGCGCGACGACCGTCAACGCGACAGCGTCCTGCCACATGCCGCGTCTCCCTAGGTGATCCACGCCGTGAACGTGCGCGCGACCCACGCTCCCGCGTATGCCAGCGCGGCCATGTACGCCCATGCGAACGCGGGCCATCGCCATGAGTTCGTCTCTCGCCACATCACCGCTATCGTAGACACGCACTGCAGGGCGAAGACGTAGAACACGAGGAGCCCAACCGCCGTGGGCAGCGTGTAGATCGGCTGTCCGGCGTTGGGGCCGTCGTCCCACGTCGCCTCCCGCAGTCGCCCGTGGAGAGATTCCGACTGCTCGTCCGCGTCACCGACGCTGTACACGGTTCCCATCGCGCCGACGAACACCTCCCTGGCCGCGAACGAGCTCAGCAGGCCGATGCCGATGCGCCAGTCGTAGCCCAGCGGGCGCACTACCGGCTCGATGAACCGCCCGAGGCGCCCGGCGAAGCTTGCGCGTGTGCGAGCAGAGGCCTCGGCCGCGCCTATCTCGGCGAGCGTCGCCGCCGACGCGCCTGGCCGCTGTGCGTCGAACGCGGCGACGTCCGCGGCTGGCAGCGACGGGTAGTACGACAGGAACCAGAGTACGATGGACACGCTCAGGATCACGGTGCCGGCCCGCTGCAGGAACATGCGCGCCCTGTCCCACATGTTGAGCGCGACGGATCGGAAGTTCGGTCGCTTATAGGGCGGCAGCTCGAGAATGAGCGCAGGCGTCTCGCTCTTCAGCATGGTGCGCTTCAGCACGAACGCCACGGCGATCGCGGACACGACGCCCAGAGCGTAGAGCCCGGTCATCGCCAACGCCTTGGCCTGCGGCCCGCCCGGGAGGAACGCCGCGATCAGCAGCGTGTACACAGGCAGTCGCGCACTGCACGTCATGAGGGGCGCGACGAGCGTCGTCACAAGCCGGTCCTTCGGGCTCTCGATCGTCCGAGTGGCCATGATCCCAGGGATCGCGCATGCGAACGAACTCAGTAGCGGGATGAACGCCCGGCCGTGGAGCCCCACACGCCGCATGGTCTGGTCCATCATGAAGGCGACGCGCGCCATGTAGCCCGTGTCTTCAAGCAGCCCGATGAAGAAGAAGAGGAGCAGGATCTGCGGCAGAAAGATGACGACGGAGCCAACGCCGCTGATGATGCCGTCGGTCAGGAGACTGGTCAGGGCGCCGGAGGGTAGGGCCCCGGCCACCGCGTCGGCCGCCGCGGACACGGCCGCGTCGATCCACGCCATCGGTATCCCCGCCCACGCGAAGATCGCCTCAAACACGAGGACCATCAGCAGGAGGAACGCGGCCGGCCCGAATACGCGGTGCGTGAGCACTCCATCGATCCGGTCGCTACGAGTCGCGACGCGCTCGTGGTGAATACGGGTCGTGGCCGTTGTGACCGCGCGGATCCACCTGTAGCGCGCTTCCGCCTCGAGCGTCGTCGGGTCGATCCCGGCCTCCAACAGGCCGCTTCGCGCGGATTGCACGATCGAGGCCAGTTGCGCCCCGCCATATCTCTCGATCCGCTCCCTACTCCCGTCGACCCCGAGGAGGCGCGCCGCCTCGCCGTCGGACGCCTCCGGCCGGGCGACGCCCGCGGTACGCAGCTCCTGCGCAACGCGCGCGACGGGCGCCAGGGCCGGGTCGGGCATCGTCCAGCGCGTGCGATTCTGGGCATCTCCCGTATGCCTCGCAAGCGCCGCCGTCAGTTCCCCAATGCCATCGCGACGGTTGGCGACCGTGGCCACTGCCGGGGCGCCGAGGCGCTCGGACAGGGCGTCGATATCGATCTCATCGCCCGCGGCCTGGACGACGTCCATCATGTTGAAGGCGAGGATCGTCGGGACGCCGGTGTCGAGCACCTGCGTCGCCAGATATAGGTTGCGGTTCAGGTTGCTGGCGTCGACGACCACGACGACCAGGTCGGGGCGCGGCGTATCGGCCATGTCCCCAAGAAGGATGTCGCGGGCGATGGCCTCTTCCGGCGATCGTGCGGTGAGGCTGTACGTGCCGGGGAGGTCGAGGATGTCCCACTGCGAGCCGTCGACCACCAGCGAGCCGACCTTGCGTTCAACGGTAACGCCTGGGTAGTTGCCGACCTTCTGCCGCAACCCCGTCAGGCCGTTGAAGAGAGTGGTCTTGCCGGAGTTAGGGTTGCCTGCTAGGGCGAGGACCCGCTTCGGTCCGGGAGCGTGCGTGGGGGCGGCTCGGGTGAGCATAGCCGTCTATCGCGTCGGTTGGCCTGTCGGCGAGACGAGGATGCGTTGCGCGTCGCCCTTGCGGATAGACAGGTGGTAGCCGGCAATATCCAACTCCACCGGATCGCCCAGCGGCGCGTACTTCAGCACGTGCACGGTCTCGCCGCGGATGAGGCCCATTTCCATCAGCCGCACGCGCAGGCTGTCGTCGCCGTGCAACTCCGCTATCACGCCAGCCTGTCCCGGCATCAGTGATGCCAGCGGCGTCACGTCCATCATCGGTAGCCCTCGCTCAACGGCCAGCAAATGAAGTTGAGACTTAGTATCATCTACTGCCACAAATAAAGACGACACCGGGCGCTGCCCAATGTCGGTCCTATCGAAGCCGCTTCACCACTCGGCCCTAGTATAGAGGTCGGCCCCTGCGGCTGTCAAGGTGCGTGCTCGCTACAGGGGATGGATGGCAGTGGCGTTCTGTACATAGCGCCGGCATCCAGGAGTCAGTGCTGTGGCGCGTTCTCGGTCGTATCGGCATGGTCTGACGGGGTCTTCGCCGCGGCTCCAACTGGGTCGTGAGGCATGGCAGGGCGCGAGGGAAGCAGACGTATCGCTGCCCGAAACGGGTACATCCGTTCACGCCTTTCGCGAAACGCCACGCGCATCCCGAGCAGGGGGAGAAGGCGGGCGGCTTCAGCTTATTGCCGACGGAACCGTGCCGAGGCTGTCGGTCGTCTGCTGAACGTACGCGCAGGTACTGTGTGCCCGTGGATCATGGAGGGCGTGCGATGGACGGGCCGATGACGATTCGTCCCAAGCAACGTCAAACCCAATCGGTGAAACGCGGGGCGCGCGCTATCTCTCGGGACGAGATATGGACGTATCAGGGCGTGCGACGCGGCCCTTCCCAGAACACACAGTGGGGATGGACAGCGGTGGTGGACAGACAGGACGGCTCGCGCTCGGAGGCGTTCGAAGTCGGCGGCCGCTGCGCGGCTGGTGAAGCTGTGTGAACATCCGTCGCTGGCGGACGCCTACTACAGCGACGGCCGCCTCTACGCGTCGTTGCCGCGCGACGGACATCACGCTAGGAAGGGCTGCAAGGTGACTCGGCACGGAGGGGGTCAGCCCCATGTGACGGGCCGGGCGCGGGCTCTCGGGCACACTGCGCCGAGGCGGACCACATGGCCTCGGTTTCGAGGCCGCTGACGGCGAAGATGCGATGGACGGTCAGTCGCCGGCAGTGACACGTGGGCGCAGCATCATCACGACGGGACTGGCGATGTAGATTGACGAATACGTCCCGACGACGATCCCAAAGATGAGCGCCAGCGAGAACGTCCTCAGCTCTCCCGCGACGGACTGCCAGAAGATCAGCGCAACCACGACGAGCGTCGTCAGCGACGTCAGCAGCGTCCGACGGAGCATCTGCGTGATGCTCGAGTTGATGAGGTCCGTGAAGCGCATGCCGCGCAGCAGACGCTGATTCTCGCGGATGCGGTCGAACACGACGATCGTGTCGTTGATCGAGTAGCCCACGACCGTCAGGAACGCCGCGAGCGTAGGCAGGTTGATTTCGATGTTCATCACGCTGAACACCCCGAGCGTTATCAACACGTCGTGGATCAGGGCCACGACCGCGCCAACGGCAAACCGCCACTGGAACCGCAGCGACACGTAGATCAGGATCAGCCCGAGCGACACGACGATCATCAGGATACCGGCGACCTGCAAGTCCTGGCCCACGTTCGCGCCGACCTCGTTGATCTCGGAGTCGGCCAAGGGGTGACCCGCGCGTAGTGCCCCGACGATCTTCTGACCGATCCCCGCCTCGTGCACCACCGTGTCGATGAGGAGGATGTTCCCGGACGACGTGACGATCTCGGCGTCGGTAACGCCGTCGGCTTCGAGCGTAGCGTTCGCCGCGGCAACGCTTACGGGTTCCGAGAACTTCGCGACGATGTGCACGCCGCCGCGGAAGTCGATACCGAGATTCGGCCCCTGCTTCGCGACCAACGAACCGATGCCGCCGAGGATCAGCGCGGCGGACAGCACAAAGCAGATCCGCCGCACGCCGAGGAAGTTGATCGGGTTGTCCAATGTCTCAGCCTTCTGGAACGGTCAATGCTTTCGTCGGCCTTCGCGTCAGCTCTGGGGGCCGCTGAATATGGGGTAGATGGGCAGTCGCGTGCGGCCCCGGCTCTCGAATATCCGGTAGAACGTGCGCGCCACGAACAGCGCCGTGAACATACTCGCGACGATTCCGATCATGAGCGTCACGCCGAATCCCTTGATCGCGCCTGTGCCGAACATGTACAGGACGAGCGCGGTAAGGAACGTCGTCAGGTTCGCGTCGAAGATGGTCCAGAACACACGGCCGTAACCCGCGGTGATCGCGCTCGCGACGGTCTTTCCGGTGCGCAGCTCTTCCTTGATGCGCTCGTTGATCAGCACGTTGGCATCGACCGCCATGCCGATGGTGAGCACGAGACCCGCGAGGCCGGGCAGCGTGAGCGTCGCGCCCAACAGAGCCAAGGCGGCAAGTATTATCACGCCGTTCACAAGCAGCGCGAACGCCGAGAAGAAGCCGCACGTGCTGTAGTAGATCAGCAGGAACACGAGGACGATCGCGAGGCCGATGCCCGCCGCCCGCGCGCCACGGACAATCGCTTCGCGACCCAGGCTCGGGCCAACGGTGCGCTCCTCCGCGATCTTCACGCCCACTGGGAACGCGCCGGCGCGCAGCACGCGTGCGAGGTCCGACGCGTCCTCCTGAGTGAATCCGCCTCGGATGATCGCGTTGCCCGTCAGTATCGGCTGTTCGATGTTGGGCGCCGAGATAACGCGGTCGTCCAAGACGATCGCCATCAGCTCGTTCGTGTGCTCGGATGTCGCCTGCCCAAACGCGCGGCGACCGTTGGCGTTGAAGCGCAGCGTGACGACGATGTCCGCGAGATACGTCGATGTCCCAGCTCGGTTGATTTCGCCGCCGGTAACGACCGCGGCCCGATCGACGACGAACCAGACGCCGTCCTCATCGAAGAGCAACTCCGCGTCGGAGGGCAGGCCCTCAAGTCCGGGAGGGTCGTTCGCGCCGTACCATCGCTGGCCGTCCTTCATCTGGACCATGCGGAATTCGAGGCGACCCATCGTGCGGACGACGTTCACCGCGGTCGAGGAATCCTCCGCGCCGGGCAGTTGCACGATGATGCGTGGACGACTCGGGTCTCGCCGGATGTCGGGCTCGGACACGCCGAAGGCGTCGATGCGATTGCGGAGGACTTCAAGCACCTGCGTGAGCGCCTGGTCTTCCTGCTGTTGAAGCTGCGTGGGATCCAGCGTGAGTCGGTACCGGACGAGGCCGTCGGCGCCGGCGTTCCCGCTGTTGACAGGCTCGATCGTCAGGTTCTCTACGCCGGCGAAATACGCCTCGGTGTCGGGTTTGCGCGTGTCGCCGGGCGTGCCCCAGTCAGAATTCGGTTTGATGACCGCCGTGAGTGTGGTCCCGTCTGGCGGCAGCACCTCCCGGCAATTCACGCTGTAGCGTTCCCGAAGATCGGCCTTGATGTTCGTCTGCAGTTCGGCGAGGAGCTGTCCTTGCGCCTCTTCCATGTCCAACTCGAGGACCAGGTAGACGCCACCCTTCAGGTCCAGCCCGAGTTGGATGCGCTGCTGTGGGAACAGCCAGCCGAGAGATGTTGGGATCTTGCCGTAGAGGTGCAGTTCGTCAATGACCGCCTGCGCGGCCCGACCGCGCGGATCGGTATACGCCATGAGGATCGTGTCGCTGACGCGCGTGGCGTCTTCGATCGGGGCCGCCGCGGCGTTCAGCGTCACATCTTCGAGGCCGATCGACTTGCCGCGCGTGCGTAGCGTCGTCACGGCCGATCTGTACGCCCGCTTCAGGTCGTCGGCAGAGCCATCGGCGGCCGCGCCGAATTGGAACTCCAGACCCTCGTCGAGAATGACGGGCGCCGCGAGACCTTCGGGCTCCTGCAAGCTGCGTTCGAGGTAGCCGAACATCGTTTCGTAGAAGGACGGCAGCGTTGGCGCGATATTGACCACCGACAGGAGCAGCACAAACAGTATTACGCCGATGCGCCACCAGCGTACGCGTTCCATCTATGGGGTTCCCTGTGCTTGCCTACGTCGTAAACTGCTAGCCGCGCTGCACGCCGCTTGGGAAGGCGGGCCTGTCCCACGAACACACCCTGTTACCGTATCGGGGAGCCGCAGGAATGTCAAGATCGGAATGCTCCTGACGTCGCTGCTGACCGGGCCTTCCGGGTGTTTCGGCGAGCCGCGGCATGCGGCGGCTCGCGCTCCGTCCATGGGAACGGTCGGGGCGTCGCCTTGGATTCGGGAGATTCCGCGTTCGTCGGCTTGTGGGCTCGCTCTGTGGCGGCGTATCGCGCGCGCCACGGCGAGGCCGCCGCGATTCGGCCCACGGCGGGGCAGCGATGGGACGCGACGCCGTCCCCGCGCGCCAATGCATCACCTCGACTCGCGAACCGATGGGCGCGCGACCCGTCGCGGCTCTCCCGGCAACGCCAGAGCCCACTGCCTGCCGCAGCCACCGGACTTGACCTAACTGTCCCGGGCTGCGATACTCCGCCCTGCAAGTTAAGGAGGCTACACGCCCTGAACCGTGTGCCGTGTGTCGCGTTCCTCGCCCTCTGCTCCGTGCTGCGGGCGCTCGCGCAGACCCCCGCAGGGCCGGACCTGGCGTTCGCGTCGGACAGGACGGGCGACTGGGAACTGTACGTCTACTCGTGGGAGAGCGGGGAACAGAGGCAAGTCCTCGCGTTCGACGGGTCGGACTTCCATCCGACATGGGCCCCTGACGGGTCACAGCTGGCCTTCTTTCACAATCTGGGCGACTCCGCGCACATATACTCAGTGGGTGTGGACGGCGGCGGCCTGCGCCGCTTGACCGAGGGCGACGCCGTGGACAAGGCCCCGGACTGGTCCACGGACGGCGCGTGGATCGCTTTCAGTTCAGACCGGGAGGGCAGCTTCGACCTGTGGCGCATGCGGCCGGACGGGTCGGACGTGCACCGTCTGACGGACCATCCGGGGACCGAGAAGCTGCCGGCGTGGTCGCCCGACGGCCGACGCATCGCGTTCTCTGGTATCCGCGACGGGAACACCGACGTGTTCCTCCTCGATATCGAAACTGGCGCCGAAAGTCGCGTCACCACGCAGCCGTTCGCGGACTGCTACGCGACCTGGTCTCCCGACGGCCGCCGTCTGGTCTACGCGGCGCAGAACGCGACGGATTTCGACATCGTGTCGTGGGACGTCCAGTTGGCCACCGGATCGACGCTGGTTGACACCGCCGTGGACGAAGCGTTCCCTGCGTGGTCGTCGGACGGCACGCGGCTGGCGTACCAGTACGAGACCTCGCGGGGCACATGGGCGATCGCCGTCGCCGATGGCGACGGAACGAACGCGGCGCCGTTGATCGAATCGGTAGGATGGGACACGAAACCGGCTTGGCGACCGAGCACTGTGGTCTCGGTCGCGCAGGAGGGTCGACAGCGCCCGGCCCTGCTCGGAGCCATCAAACGGCCCTGAGCGACGAAGGCGTGTGGCACACGGAAACCCTAGGAGGCTACGGTATGCGCGGCAGATATGCTGTGTTTGGTTTGACCCTGGCGGCCGGCCTGGTGGCTATGGCCGCACACGCGTTCGAGGTCGCCGTCGAGGCGGAAAACGGTGTTGTGACGGAACCCATGGTGGTTGCCGTGCCGGCGGATGCGGCCGCGCAGGGCGGCCCCGAGCCGGGCGCGCCGTCCGGTGGAGCGTTCGTCTGGGCGCCCGGCGCTCCCGTGACTGGTGACCCTACCGACCACCAGGGCGGCGTTGCGCTCACCGTCGACATCCCATCCGGCGGAACATACGCGGTCTGGGGTCTGGTGGCCGCTTGGGACGGCAACAGCGACTCGTTCTGGGTGAAAATCGACGGCGCCGACCCTGACGAGCAGCCCCAGGAGACGCAGAACACGCACTTCCGCTGGGGCGTGGAACAGGGGAACGACTGGCACTGGGACCGCGTCAACCAGTGGCTGGACGGCGGCACGTTCGAGCGCGAGTGGGAGCTGTCGGGCGGCCCGATCACCCTCAACATCTTCACTCGGGAGACCGCGTGCATGCTCGACTACGTGCTCGTCACCGACAATCTGTCCGAGAACCCCGACGACATCAACTTTGTCCCGCCGGCTGACGTTGAGGCGGCGGGCAAGCTGACCACGACGTGGGCCCAACTCAGGCGCTAGCGACCGCGAATCTACAGTCTTACCGGCCCGCCCGGCGCCGCGGCGCGGGCCGCGCACACATTCGGGGAGGAAGAGCGCATGGGCCGAGTCGCGAAGGCATTCGTGTGGGCGGCGGCGGCGACCAGTGTGGCGTTGACCGGGGCGGCGTTCGAGTTGGCGCTCGAGGCCGAGTTGGCTAACGAGATCGCAGAGCCGATGGTCATCGGCGTGCCTGGCGACGAGATCGACCAAGGGGGCGCCGGCGTCGACGAGCCGTCGAACGGCGCATGGGTTTGGGCGCCGGGGCCCCCAGTGGCCGGCGACGCGATCGACCACAAGGGGCACGTGTCGTTCGTCGTGGAGATCCCCGAGGATGACACGTACTACATCTGGGGATCGGTCGTTGCCTGGGATGGCAACAGCGACTCGTTCTGGGTGACCGTCACCCCAGCGGACGACGATCCGAACCCCCAGGCGTCGCAGGATACGTTCTATCGATGGGGTGTCCAGCAGGGGCCGGCGTGGCATTGGGACCGCGTCAACCAGTGGCTCAACGCGGGCACGTTCGATCGTGAGTGGGAGCTGCCGGCGGGCGAGGCGGTCATCACCATATGGACGCGCGAGGCGGCGACGATGCTCGACACGATATGGATCACGGACAGCCAGGGAGCCGCCCAGGGCGAACTCCCGACCGATGCGGATCGCGACGCACAGCTCAAGGGCGGCCCGAAGGCCGTCGAGCCCGACGGCAAAGCCACGACGACGTGGGCGGGACTCAAGGCGCGCTAGCGCGCTCGCCCCTTCCCGGACCTGAAAGACGTCCCGCGGGATTCCTGCGGGACGTCTCTGTCGGCGTCTAGTCCTTCTTCCCCCGCGCGTGATGGCCCGCCGGCCGCCTAGCTGATGCTGGACGCGTAGATCGCCTCGACCAGTTCCATCGTCTTGACGGCGTCGCCGAGGTGCGACGTAGGCGTGCGATCCTCCTGGATGCAGTCGATGAAGTGACGGCTCTCGCCGTAGAAGCCGTAGTAGTGGTGCGTCGAGTCACTGCCTGCCGCTTCTTGCGTCGTGCGCGTCTCGGTTCCGTCGGGCGTGGTAACGCGCGCTTCGAGGTCGCCGTCGACGAAGGCCGAGCCGCCCGCGGCATGCAGCTCCCACGTGTGCACGCGCGCGCCGGTCATCCAGTTCGTTAGGAGCACACCGGTCGCCCCCGTGTCGAACTCGACGATGGCGTTGAAGGCGTTCTTGAACGACGCGCCGATCGCCTTCACGCTGGATGTCACGCGGGACACCTCGCCGCCGCCCAGCCACCGCAGCGTGTCCACGGCGTGCACGGCATCGCAGGTCAGGATGTCGATGGCGCCGTCGTAGTAGTGGCCGCCGGTGTGGTGCTTGTAGAACGTCGAGACGCACTGATTGATGGGCCCCTGTGCCTCGACCTCCTCGCGCGCCCACAGCAGCAGGGGAATGTGACGCCGATTGAACGCGCACATCGCCCTGAGGCCCTGCTTCTCCGCCAACTCCGCGAGCGCCCCGGTCTGGTACGCCGTCACGCCTGGCGGCTTCTCGATAAACAGATGGCGCCCCGACTTGAGGACGTTCACGGCGATATCGAACAGGTGGTGCGGGGGCATGAGCACGTACACCGCGTCCGCGTCGACCGATTCGAGCATCGCGCGGTAGTCGCCAAACGTGCGGTCGACGCCGAACTTCTCGGCGGTCGATCGCGCACGCTCCGCGTTCAGCTCCGCGATACCCACGATCTCCACATCCGGCATCTCCACGAGCGAGGGGTAATGCACCGAATTCGCAAGCGATCCCGCTCCGACAAACGCCACACGCACTGATGCCATGGACTGTGTCCCTTCCACGTCCTAGCGATGCACGTCGATGACCGTACCCGCCCCGCCGTATCGGTAGGCTTCATAGAGCTTGGTGATCGCGCGCGCGTCCTCGAGACCCGCCTTCTCGGGCGGCCGGTTCTCGCGCACACAGTCGGCGAAGTAGATCACCTCGGGCGCGTAGCCGATGATGAACAACCCCTTGTTGTATAGCTGCCCGAGTGAGAACTCCGGTTCCCAGTAGAGCGGCGCGTGCTCGTCGTCGCCGATGAAGTTGGGCGACCTGCCGTAGCCGCCTTCGCCGCGCCGTCCGGGACGGTAGTACGTGAGCTTCGCGCCGTTGTCGACGATCGCGTTCGCGCCTGAGCCGACGATCTCGACGCGTTCTAGCGGGCTCGTGCCCGCCTGCCCGGCGGTCAGGTGCATCGTGCCGGTGACGCCGTTCTCGAAGGTCAGGACGCTGACGCTAGCGCCGTTGCGTGACCGCTCGTAGTAGAGCGTCCTGACGGGCCCAGCGAGCAACTGAAGGATGGCGCCGGGATGCATGATGTGATCGAGGAAGCCGACCATTGCACGGTTGTCGTCGCGTTTG
>NYZG01000167.1 GCA_002687025.1 Candidatus Poribacteria bacterium | reverse complement strand
GGGGCCGCGTCGTGGAACACCTCCGTCGCGTCTTCGAAGGCAGCGCCGTGCTTACGCTTGTTCGCTTCCGCCTTGACGGGATCCCAATCGAACTGCATGACTCCTCGCCGATGTCGCAGTACGGTAAGGATACGGGCAGCCCGTAGTCAGGGCAAGTGGTCATCTCTCACGCTGTATCTACGCAGCGTTCCTGCGCTCTCGCGGAGCCGGACACGCCCTGCGTCGTACACGTGCCACGACCACCGTCCCTCGTCTGTTCCCGCCGCGACACGGCATCAACCGGCCTCGATCACGAACCACGTGGTCCCCTTCGCCTCCAGGGATACGGGGAGATCGACGCAGTACGCCCGATCCAGCTCGTACCGTGTCGCATCCCCTTCCTGCTCCCGGATGAGCGCGGCGCCCGTCAACCCGGTGTAGTAGAGCGGAAGGCGCAGCGTGGTCTCGACATGCCGATCGGTCGGGTTGAAGACCATCGCCAGGCCCTTCTCGCGCAGGTCCGGGTTCGCGTGCATCATGCAGTCGAGCGAACGTCCGTCCGCTCGCCGCACGTGGATGATGTCGGAATCGAGGATCGCTCGGTACTTGTGGTAGAAGCCCGTCCACTTCTCGACTACCGCCTTCGTCTCGGGCGCGTCATATAGCCTCGGGCCTCGATAGCACGCCTGCACGCCGCTGCCGAAGTTCTGTGCGAGATACCACTCGTACTCCGCCAGGTGGTCGCTCAGTGGCTCGAAGATCGCCGCCTCGCCGCCGCCGTGGTACTGGACGAGGGGCACGAACATCCAACCCATACTCGGGGTTTTCGTGTAGGTCGCATCGTAGATATTCTGGCGCGCGATGGTTATCTGTCGCCAGCGCGGCAGGCTGAAGTTCGTCTCGCGGTAGCCCATCGCGCACTTGTTCGAGCCGGTGAGAAAGTACGAGTCCGGCGTGTTGATGTAGACGCCACGCCTGCGGCACTCGCGGTAGAACCGGGCGCACCGCTCCCACTGCCGCACCTGCGAGTCGTCCAGCGAGTCGTGGTGGGGATGCTCCGTCGACGCACACACGTCGCCGTGATACGGGCCGTCCGTCTCGATGACGTCCATGCCCGTCTGGTCGATGAAGTTCAGCACGCGTTCGAAGTAGCCGTCGCTCCACCGGCTCGCGAGACACGCGCTCTGACCGTACTTGCTCCCCGGCTCGCCTGTATCCGGCGCTATGCAGTCGTGCTCGGCGCCGACCCCGCGCGACGCGCACATCAGCGTATAGCCGCCCAGGAGGATGCTCCGCTCGTGGGCGTAATCCGCCAACGCCTTTATCTCCGCGATGTATGCGGCGTCGTCACTCTCGATGTTGTACCCGCTCCCGAAGGTCATGATGACCATCTCGAAGCCGACGCCGGCGCATTGGTCGATCGCCGACCTCACCGATTCGGTGTCCGAACTACGGACGTGCATCAGGATCGGATTCTCGGTGACCTGCGGCGCGAGCGTGCGGTACACGCGGCGACGCGCGAGGCCCTGCCGCTCGCGGTCGTCGGCGTCGTGAAGCAAGACCACCGTGCGGAACGACGACCACGACGCGCCCACATCCACCACGACGCCCGGCCCGAGCGGGTAGTGGCTCTTCAGCAGGATGGGGCTCTGGTACTCGTAGTCCACCTGTGTGAGATAGTCGGCGTCGGATACCCACGCCGTCGTCTCCATCCCCGCGAATGCGAACTCGCTCTCGACATGAACGCGCGGCTTCTCATCCTCCGTCGCCGCAAGAAGCTCCGTCGCGAGCGCGTCGATTCGCACGGCCGCGGCGCCGTCGTTGCGGAAGGTGATCCACTTCACGAGGGCCGGCAGGCCGACGTACATCTCGTAGTGGACGAAGACGCGGAGGCCCGCGTCGAGCGACGCAGGCGCGGCGTACTCGAGCGCGAGCCGCTTGCCTTCCGCGGGGAAGAGGACGTCGGCGGAGTGGTTCGCAGGTCGCCATTCGTAGGGCGCCTCCGGCTCGGAGACCGCGTACCCGACGAACTGGAACGCGTCCGGGTCGGCGGTCATCTCACCAAGCCAGGCCGGATCGAGGTAGGCGTAGTCCGGCTGTCCCCTCAGTCCGCCAATGTCGACGGCCACGCCGTCGATTTCGGCGACCGCCTCCGGCTTTACGCCGCGTAGCACCGACGTGTCCGTCCCGACGCGGGTGAGCTCGACGGTCGCCGCGTTGGGGTGCAGGCGGAAGGCGCGGCGGATCAGCCCGTTGGACAGGACCAACTCCCACGCGGCCCCGTCAGCTTCCGTCGACGGAGCCACCGTGACGGGGTCGGAGACGCCCGCGACTAGCCAATCAGAAGCGGTCATTGCAGCGGCCTCTCGGGGAATGTCGTCTGCTCATCGCGCCGTCGACGTCCCGTCCGCGACGCTGGACGCTCAAGGGCGGCTGCCGCGGACGCAGAGCCGCCCCCGGAGCCCATTCGTCGAGGGCGCCGGGGGCGGTCACAACGGTTCGTGGTTTCCGTCGCCGGTGACTAGCCCTCTTCCATCATGCGCGCGAGGACGTGGCCGGGGTTCATCGGCGCGTGATACATGCGCACGCCGACGGCGTCGTAGATCGCGTTGGCGATGGCCCCGACGGGCGGCACCACACACGCCTCGCCGCAGCCGCGCGCGCCGTACGGATGGTTCGGGTTCGGCACTTCGACCATGATCGTCTCGATGAACGGCGTGTCGAGCGCCGTGGGCATCCGGTAGTCGAGGAAGCTCGAGTTGAGGAGATGCCCCTCGTCGTCGTAGAAGTACTCCTCATTGAGGGCCCAGCCGATGCCCTGAACCGCGCCGCCTTCCAACTGCCCCTCCACGTACGAAGGATGGATCGCCGTGCCGACATCCTGGGCGGCGGTGAAGCGGATCACGTCGACCTTGCCGGTCTCCGTGTCCACCTCGACATCGACCAGATGCGTCGCGAACGCCGCGCCGGCGCCGCTGCCGTCGGTCGTGGACTCGCTCGCGATCGGGCCGCCCGTGCTGTTGGCCCGTCGTGCGACCTCCGCGAACGTCAGCGTCTCGTCCGGCTTCGCCTCGGAGGTCAACGTGCCGCCGTCGGTGTGGTAGACAACCTGGTCGGCGTCGACCTCCCACATCTTCGCCGCGCGACGGATGACCTCCTCCTTGACGCGGGTGGCCGCCTCGTGTGAAGCCTTGCCCGTCTTCTGGATCACGGAACTCCCGCCGGTAACACTCGTGTAGCCGATGCCATCGGTGTCGGCCACCTGCGGGTTCACGTCCTCGGCGTTCAGCCCCAGCACCTCGGCGACGATCATCGCGCATGCCGCCCGAGAGCCGCCGATGTCCGTGGAGCCCTCGACCAGGTTCACGGTCCCATCCGCTTGCGCCGCGACATACGCCGACGCCGGCCCTCCACCGTTGAACCAGAAGCCCGTGGCGAGACCACGCCCGCGCTTCACATGGCCTTCCGACGGCTGCTCCAGGGGTGTGTTCCAGTGGTCCGAGTCCTTGAGCTGCCGCAACGTCTCCTGGTGACCGATCACGCCCAGCACCGGCCCGTCGGCCCGACGGTCGCCATCCACGACGCCGGTCTTCACGCGCAACTCCAGCGGATCGATCCCGAGCTTCTCCGCGAGTTCGTCCATCGCGGCCTCGGCGGCGAACGCCGCGTTCGTCGCGCCAGGGCCTCGGTACGCGCCGGACTTCGGCCGGTTGACGACCACGTCGTACGCGTCGATGCGCACGTTTTCCAGCTTGTATGGGGCTAGCATCGTCCCTACGGCCGCGCCGACCGGCGATCCCGGGAAGGCGCCGGCTTCGTACGCCAACTCCGTGTGGATGGCCGTGAGGGAGCCGTCGTTCTTCGCGCCGATCTTGACGTATATGTGCGAGCCCGACGTGGGGCCGGTGGCCTGGAGGACTTCGGCGCGGCTCATCGTCATTTTGACCGGGCGACCGGTCTTCTTCGACAGGATCAGTGCCAGCGGCTCGAGGTAGACGGTGGTCTTCCCGCCGAATCCGCCGCCGATTTCCATCGGGATGCACCTGATCTTCGACACGGGGATCTTGCAGATCTCCGCGGTCTCGCCGCGGACACCGAACGCCCCTTGCGTGCTCGTCCAGATGGTGATGCGTCCGTCCGGTTCCACGGACACGGTGGCGTTGATCGGCTCGATGAAGCCCTGATGGATGGTGGATGTCGTGTATTCGCGCTCGATGATGACGTCGGCTTCGGCGAATCCGGCCTCGATGTCGCCGCGTTCGTTTCGGAAGTGCCGCGCGACGTTACTCGGCTTGCCGTCTTCCTCGCCGATGCCCTGCATCTTCTGGTTGGGGTGTAGCAGGGGCGCGTCGTCCTTCATCGCTTCCTTGGCGGACATCACCGGCTCGAGGACGTCGTATTCGACGTCGATGAGGTCGAGCGCCTCCAGCGCGGTGTGCGGATCGGTCGCGGCCAGCGCGGCCACCGGGTGGCCGTGGTACAGCACCTTGCCCGTGGCGAGCACGCGGTTGCTCTCGTCGGCGAGATTCGCGGTGAGTTCCCCGACTTCTATGAGCTTGTCCGCGACCCGCGGAAGGTCACGGCTCGTCATCGTCGCCTTGACGCCGGGATGCGCCTCCGCCTTGCTGGTGTCTATGGACACGACGCGTGCGTGCGCGTGCGGGCTGCGCAAGACCGCGCCGTGCAGCATCCCCGGCAGATGGATGTCCGCGCCGAACCGCGCCGCGCCGGTGACCTTGTCGACGCCGTCGTGACGGATCGGACGTGTGCCTACGACACGATACTTCTTATCCGCTGCCATATCGCGCTAGCTCCTCGCCTACGTACAGGTGGATGTCTGCCATGGATCAGGCCGGTAAGCGCCGTCGCCGGAGCAGTCGCGCCGCCGCGCAGCATACTGCAACTGGGCCGAGTACGGCAACGGGCATGTGACTCGGGCGTTCCCAGGCCGCGACGACGTAGGTCGCGGACCAGCCCCGCGTCGCGGCCGAGGCTCTAAACCGTTTTGGCAGCGGCGCCGTCCTTATTGTCAATGGGTGTGTTTTCTCCTCGACGCGCGAGGCCGGCGCGCGGCCACGGGCAACAGTGCAACGCGCAAGGGCTCCCGCCAGGCGGCCGCCAGGCCGATCACCGTGGCGTCGCAGAGGGGTCGCGCCGTACAGGAGACGGATAGGGGATGCGGTCAGTCGAGTCCGTGATGCAGGGCATCCGTGCCATCTTCGAGAACAAGCTACGGTCCTCCCTGACATTGCTCGGGATCATGATCGGCATCGCCGCGGTCCTCGCGATGGTTTCCATCAGCGACGGCGCTCGCCAGATAGTGATGTCCGACATCGAGCGCATCGGCGGCAACAACCAGTTCATGATCTTCAAGGACCGGTGGAGCCGTCGCGGCGGGCGCTTCCGACGCAACACCAGCCCCGAATACATGGTCTACAACGACGTCCTCGCCATTGAGCGAGAGTGCCCGTCCGTGACCGCGGTCATCCCGCGTGTGCCGGAATTCCGCGGCGTCAGCATCAGCACGGGCCAGGGCATGGCGGCGCGCGAGACACGCGCTGGATACCAAGGCACGACGCAGGCGCTCATGGAGAGCTGGGCCTGGTATCCGGAGGACGGGCGGTTCGTCGAAGAATCCGACGAAATCGATTGGAACCGCGCCGCCACGATCGGGGTCGAGGTAGCGGACCAGCTGTTCCCCGAGTCCGACCCGGTCGGGATGCAGGTCAAGATCCGTGGAGAACGCTTCACGGTCGTCGGCGTGATGACGCAGCGCGGGACGAGCATCCAATACGGCTGGGACCTGGACAACATGGTGTTCATCCCATTGTCCACCGCCCAGAAGCGCTTCCGAGGGAACGATGAAGTCCCGATGGTCGCCGTCCAGGCGGTGAGCACCGACAAGATCCCCAAGGCGATGGCGGAGGTCGAGTCCGTCCTGAAGCGGCGGCACAACGGCGACATGTTCTTCCGCATGTGGGCGCCCGGCACCGAGAACCTCGAATTCGTGACCACCGTGAGCACGCTCCTTCGCGTGGTTCTGGGGACGATCGCGGGATTCTCGCTGTTCATCGGCGGCGTGGGGATCATGAACATCATGCTCGTGTCCGTCACCGAGCGGACGCGTGAGATCGGCCTGCGCAAGGCCCTGGGTGGACGTCGGCGGGACATCCTCATCCAGTTCCTCATCGAGGCCTCGACGCTCTGCCTGGTGGGCGGGTTCCTGGGCATTGCCGTCGGCGTAGCCTTCGGCGTCGGCTCCGCGAAGGTGATATCGAACCCCGTCATCGGTGGATTCATCGGCGGGCTGTTGGGGTTCCGGGGAGACTGGGTGGCTTGGCCCGTGTCGATCTCGATCCCCTGGATACTCGTGTCGATCCTCGTGTCTCTGGCGGTTGGGCTGGTGTTCGGTCTGTTCCCGGCGTGGAAGGCCGCGCGGCTCACTCCGATCGACGCCCTGCGTCACCAGTAGCAGCACCAGCGGAAGGTAGGCCGTGGATCCCAAAGCGATTCTGAACGTCGCGTTGCTCGCACTGTATGGCGCGTTGGGCCTCACCATCACCGTGCTGTTGGGGTATGTGCTGTTCATGCGCGCGGGCCGCGAATCGCTGCGCATGGGCATCTCGGGCCTGAAGCGGAGCCCGTTGCGTACGGGGCTGACGGCGTTCGGGATCATCATCGGCGTCGGCGCGGTCGTGGCGGTCATTTCGATGGGCGATGGCGCCAAGGAGATGGTCACCCAGGAGGTGGCGGCGACGGGCGGCGTGTCGCTGATCGAGGTGTATCGCGACGCTTGGGACTCGCGTGGGGGCAGCACGGTGACGTCGCGGACGCGCAGCCGTCGCTGGGGTCGCTCGCGCCGGAATCGCGCGAAGCCCATCGACTACACCGACTACGAGAACATGCGCATGATGCTCACGTCGGTGGACGGCATGTGCGCCGAGGACGATTTCGGCGGCGGCATCATGTACAGCTACGGCGGCAAGGAGAAGGACGGCCCCATCATCGGCGCCACACCCGAATACCCCATGGTCTATAACTGGGGCGTGAAGGAGGGCCGCTTCATCACGGACGGCGACCTCGAAGCGGCGAACAAGGTCGTCGTGATCGGCTCGACGATCGCCGAGGACCTGTTCGGCACGATCAGCCCGATCGGGGCGGAGATCCAGGCGACCCGGCAATGGGGTCGACGCCGAGGCGGCCCGGGCAGCGCGGCGATGCGTCTACAGGTCGTCGGCGTCATGAATCCGAAGGGGGCCGGCGGCGCTACGGAGGGATGGGACGAGCGGGTGATTATGCCGCTCACGTCGTTCCACAAGCGCGTCAAGGGCGACGAGGAGGTCGAGCGTCTCCGCGTGCGCGCCGCGACGGTCGAGGATGTCCCGGCGACGATCGAGGAGATCAAGGTCATTCTCGGCCGCCGCCACGCGGATGCGGACGCCTTCACCTTCTGGACGGCGACCGAGGAGATCGCCACTGCGGAGCGCCTCGGCAGCATCCTCAAGCTGCTGATGGGCGTCGTCGCGGGGATCGCGTTGGTCGTCGCGGGCATCGGCATCATGAACATCATGCTGGTCTCGGTGACGGAGCGCACGCGCGAGATCGGCCTGCGCAAGGCGCTCGGCGCCAAGCGTCGTGACGTCCTGTTCCAGTTCCTGATCGAGACGTCCGTGCTCAGTCTGTCGGGTGGACTGCTTGGGACCGGCTTCGGCGTCCTCCTCGCGCGCGGGTCGGCCGACATGCTTAAGCGCTATGTCCTGTCCGGCGCCTCGTGGCCCGCCACGGTGTCCACGGTCGGTATCGCCGTCGCTGTGAGCGTCGCGTTCCTCGTGGGTGTCGCGTCCGGCGTGTATCCCGCGACCCGCGCCGCCAAACTCACCCCCGTCGAGGCCCTCCGAACCGATTAGCAGCGTTGGCCGGTGGGGCAGGTCTCCATGCCCCACCGGCTCGCGTCGCTACTTCATGACCACCATACGCCGTAGCGCGTGATGACCGCCCGCGGCGAGTTCGTAGACGTACACCCCACTCGCAACGCGCTCACCGCGCTCGTTCGCGCCGTCCCAATACCCAGCCCGATCGCGCCCGACGTACTCGCCGACGGGCAGGCCGCCCAAGGCCAGCGTACGCACGAGCTCTCCCGCCATCCCGTAGATGCGGATTGTGACCTCCGCGTCCGCCGCGAGTTCGAAGGGAATCCACGTCTCCGGGTTGAACGGGTTCGGGTAGTTCGCCATCAGCCGCGTCTGGTACGGCTCGATGCGGAACGGGAACACGAAGTCCGTCTCGACCCGCGCGCCGT
>NYZG01000166.1 GCA_002687025.1 Candidatus Poribacteria bacterium | reverse complement strand
TCGGGTGAGTGACCTTTCCGACCCATATCCAGTCTCCTTTGCGGCTATGCCCGGGAGACTCTCACTATACTTGGACCAGTTTCTGGGGGCCAGACCATGCTCGCAGACCTCGAGGAGCGCGAGGAACACATTATGCGCGAGCGCTTTGGAGTAGGACGCGAGGACGGAGAGGAGCAGAACCTACGCTCCATAGGCGAAGACCTGGGCATCTCCGGCGAACGAACCCGGCAGATAGAGGCCGAAGCGATGGAGGCGTTGCGGCACGCGTACGCGCCGGGTACGCCGCCCGTTGCGAAGCCCGTGAAGCGAGCCGCGAAGAAGAAGCGGAAGGCGACCCGCCGGGCGGCAAAGAAGGTCGCTGGCCACGAAGCCTCCCAACTTAACCTTTTCGGATAGGCGGTTGCCGGCACAGGCGCCGGGTACGTCGTGCCCGGACAGTGGAATGCGACCGGTACGGCGCCCCGAAGCGCATAACACGGCGGATTGCGGCATACGGCCACGTGCACACGCGCCCGTGCACGCTGTACACGACTACATCCCACCCACGAAGGGCAACCCGGTGAAAACTGGCCTCGGAATTGCAGGCCCAGTACAGCGCTAGGGGCTGGCTAGTACAGAGCTAGTGCCAACTGTGGGGACGTGTCGGCCGTGATGGCGCCCCGCGCGCCCACCTGGCGGGTAGGATCGCTCGCGCCAAGGTCTACAAGACGGCGCTGGCAGACGCCGCGTTGCCCTAGACCCGCAACTTCCCCTTCGTCAACAAACGGAACACGGGACCTGCCACCGGACGACTGGCGATCGTCTCGATGTCTTCGCTGATATCGGCGAGTTGGCGCTCGCGCTCAAACAGCTTCTTCTCGCGGTCCACGAGATCCCCTTCGGTCTCGTGCAGCAGCGTCTTCGTCTCGTCCACCGCCGCCTCGAGCATTGGCACACGCTCAGCGACGGGTTGGAGTTCATAGATGCGGGCCTCGGCGGTCTGCTGACGCTCAACAAGGTCGGCGATGCGGTTGGCAAGCTGCAGCGCTTCTGACTGGCCACTCTCAAGGATGTCTCTAACCTTGGACTCGAGCGCGGCGACCTGGTCGGTGAGCTCAGATACACGGGACTCTCGCACAGCCACAGTCTTCTCGAGAGCTTCCACGCGAGCTTTGTGGTCAATCTCGCGTTGCGCCAATTCGTCGCGTAGGTGTGATTTGTCCTCTTCAAGCCTAATGATGCGGTGGTCAACCTGAACGTCACGGGTCACCGCGAGCACCTCATGAGCACCGCCAGCGGGGGTATTGAGCACCTCATGAGCACCACCGGTAGAGGCGTCGAGCGACTGCTGAGCACCGGTGGTAGAGATATTGGCGGTCTCTTCCACAGATGACTGAGCACCACGGTGCTCACGCAGCGCCGCGCGGTCGTCACGACGGTGCTCACCGACCACTGTCGTAAGCACATCGTCCGGAATAGCGTAGAGATGGGGGGTTGCCCCCCGGTCGATCTCGAACTGTCCAGATGCCGCACGTCGACGAATTGTGCTCTGGGATAGCCCTGTCAGTCGAAGCGCTTCAGCCAGTGGCATCCAATGAACACCGCCCTGGTGCTCATCTGACGCGTGTGTGGTGCTCATTCGGGGTCCTCTACGAAACGAACGCCTGCTCGGTGATCATACGTCCACCGCGATGGCCACATGGTGGTCACACTAGGTTTACGCGGTGCTCATGACCACCGTTACGGCCTGGATATGGGGTCATCTGGTGGACTTCAGCAGCACATTCGGGTGCCATCCAATTCAGATGGGGCAATCTCAGCAAGACGCAGACCACCAGCCCAGTGAACCCGCGAAGCGACTCCCAAGCACCATGGACATTGTCGGGCCGGAAAATGTACGGCAAGATGGCGGGGTAAATACGGTCTGAAGCGACGTATCGCCGCCCAAGCCATGCTAGCTCGAAGGCGACGATACAAAGCCGTGCGGAAGCTGTGTGTCGGAAGTCGTTGGCGCGACTGAACACACCCGGTTTCGGCGACAGGTGGAGTGTGTCCCGACGTTCGTATTCTAGCAAGAACGTCGATACCACGTCAAGGAGCCAGAACTCAACACATCCAGACATGAAGAAACCGCTGTCAGTTTGCCCTGCCAGCGGTCTCCAAGCATTCGGGCAGTGACCCACCAGAACACTCGCATCATGCCGGTAGCGTAGCCGTTCCGAGGGTTCCTGTCCACCACTTAGGAATCACTATGGCTGCTATGCCCGTACGCGCATCGTCCCGTCGCGAAGGTCACAACTACATCCATCTCATGAATGCTTGGTTCGAGGGGTCACTGCGCAAACAGCTCACGCTCGCAGGACGCGACATCTTCCGCGCGCTGCTCCATGTCACCAACGCCAAGTACTTTCCCGAGAGCATCGACATCTATGAAGCCGACCTGGCGGAGTTCGCGGACGTTCACCCCAGGACAGTCAAGCGCGCTCTCGCCGACCTCATGACCAACGGGCTCATCCACTTCGGCACCATCGAGGACAACAGGTCGCGCAAGAACGCCGTCAGAATCCGCATCCAGTACGACGTCCTCGAGTGGCAGGGAACTCGGCCCGATGCGGAGTTCGAGCAGGTTAAGTCGGCCTCAGGCCGAGTTAGCCACCCGAAATCCCAGTCTTCACAGGCATCCAAGCCGACTCAAGTACAACACTCCAGAACAACTCCAGATTGTCCTCAACGGACAACTGCTGTTTCGGAAGTGGGCTGCCGGATGCGAGAGGGCAGCCAGTGTCCCAAGTGTCAGAAGCACCCTCTCGAAGTTCGCTTCCGCACCAACTCGGCCAACCGCATGAAGGATCGCTTTCTGGCGTGTTCCGGCTACCGTTCAGGCGGCTGTTCCGGCTTCACGTGGAACCTATCTTCGTCGGCGTACACGCCCTCTAAACGCGTTCTGTCACAGGCTTTGGTGGGCGCTCACGATGTCCCGGGAAGGCCGCCCCTGGTGCGGGACGTGCTGGCTGCACAGCGTGTCGAGGAGGCATCGGAAACGGTAGACGACCGGGCTTGCGAGGACTTGTCCTCGTGGTTCTCGGCATCGCGCTATCTGCCGGTGGATCTGATGCTGGAGTCGTTGTCGTTGGTGGATTCGGAACTAGCGGGACGCCATCGATGCGAAGGAAGTCCGAAGCACGCGATCTTGCGAGACGTGCAGGCGCGGTTGGCGACGAGCGGGTGATCGTCGGGGCGGGAGGGTTGCTACGCTTGCTTCTTCTCGATCGGAGGGAGGGTTCCGCGGAGACGGCAGCACAGCCCGCGCGGCGTAATCCCCGCGCGGGCTGCGATGCACAAGACAGGAACCATCGCGTGATGGTCAGTGGTTCGATTTTAGCATCGGGCGCCCAGGTAGTGGAGCTACCGGCAGCGGGATAGACCGGCGGCATCACAAGGAGAGAGCTGTGTCGCGGATTCTAAACACTCAGGAAGTCGCGCTGCCGGATGAGTTCATCGGGCATGAGCGCGTGTGCGAACACTGCGGGACGAAGTTCCTGTGTGAATCGGGGGACGTCGCTTACAAGCACGAGGCGACCCACTCGCGCTCCAACGAGCAGGAGCAGTTTCGGTCAGTCAGCGTGCCGTGTCCGACCTGCGGCAGCGTGTTGGTTCTGCGCACGTCCATTGGCGCCGGGGGTCAACATGCCCCAGGAGGGTACGGGCGTCGGTCCACGGACGATGGCGATGCGCCGGGCATCAGCGGAAGCGTAGCGTCGTCTATCCGATAGGGCCAGACCTGGTGGGTCATCAGGGACCTTACCTGTCCCGCCGCGCCGTGAATCGACACCATCGCTGCTTCGGAGCAGCGCGCGTTCTGAGGTCGACGCGACCGTGGGTTCTGGGAAACTGCAGCCGGCCCGTCCAGTCCTGGCTCAACACAGCGGCATCCGATAGTATGGTGGATCAAGGAGTCGAGTCATTTGATTGCCCTGATCGAGTTCCTAGAGACGCATGAAGAAGCCCTCGAGGCACTGGCCAATGAGGTTGTGCAGGCATCTCGCGCCAAGAGCGCGCCGAACGAGGCGCTGGGGAACCTCCACGTATCGGAGCTGGTCGCCCAGGTTCGCACAAACGTCCAGAGCAGGCCCTGGGGTGACGGGCCGGCGTCTTGGCATCTCGCGCGCATTCGGAGGCTATTTGAGGCGCAGGTAAAGGCGGCTGCAACACACGCTCCAGTGCGCGTGATCTTCAAGCGCGACCCTCCGGCTCATGTCGTGGCGGCCACGTCCGAGGAAGCCAATATCGCGACCGCTACCAAGCCTCCGATGGAGGTGGCGCGGACCGTGGCGTCTACGTCTGCCGGAGCCAACATCGCGACTATCCCTGATCTTGCCCGGGAGATGGAGTCGACGGTGTTGGATACGGACTACGACAGGTTCCTCGCTATGTTTGCGGCCAAGGTTGAGAGGCTCGATCGCACCGTGGAGTGGGTTGGTGAGGTTCTCGGCATGGGACAGGATGTGGAGGTACGATGAGCTCACCACCACCTACGGACTCGCCTGACCAGCAGCTGCGCGATCTCGCAGGGCGCGTTGAGGAGAAGCAGACGCAGCAACTCACAGCGCTGACTCAGGCGCTTGAGCGCATGGTTGTTATCGAGAAGCAGGTTGAGGAGTTCCGGGAGGAGGTCGGCACGTGGCCTCGGAATCTCCCCATGCGTCTGAAGCGCGTCGAGGAGGCGCTTGAGCGCATAGAGGGGAACCTCAATGGGGCCGTTTCTCCCAAACAATTTCGGGTCATGACCGGTGTGGCGATCTTCGCCATCCTGGTGGCTGTCGGGCATCTCATTTGGGCTCTGGCAACGTAGTCGCGAAGGGCCGTCGCACAGCGCGGCTCTCCGACCTCGACTGCGCGATGGCTGCGTTCCAATGGACGGTCTTTCTGAGTTGTGCGCCAGGCCCCACCGCTACGGGTAGTTTCCATGGATCTTACGCTGGACGATTTCGAATCCTCTGTGGACGCCAAGATCGTGTCGCGTGGCCTCCGGTACTGGGAGGACGAACATGTGGACACGCCAGAGGAGCGCGAGGACGGAGAGTGGGTCGCCGTCGTCTATGGAACAGACCCGTACGAGGTCCACATTACGCTGGAGCGCGGACGGGCAACTCGGTATCGATGCACGTGTCCCTATGACCTGGGGCCAGTGTGCAAGCACGTAGTTGCGACCCTCTATGCGCTTCGTCAACATCTCCCAGAACACGCGCCGCAGGCCGCCGAGGGTCTCGATGGAGACGAATCGATCGCCCCGCAAGGAGCCCGGAAAGGTCGACGGAAACAGAAAACCGTAGCAGAACGGATCGATGAAGCGCTCGCCACGATATCGCCAGAGACTGCGCAGGATCTTCTGCGTCGGGTGGCCCTAGACTATCCCGAAGTGCGGGTTCTGGTGTTCGCGGAATCTACCAGCGCGGATGGCACATCGACGAAGGCTGACTACAAGCGCATCATCCGCGAGTCTGTGCGCGCGGCGCGCGCTCGTGGGGGCTTCATTGACTATCGAAGCAGCTCTCAGGCGTCGCGTGGCGCGCTGGAAGTCCTGGACCAGGCGGAATCGCTGTTAGCGAATGGCCGCTTGGAGCGTGCCTTGCTTGCGTATCAGGCGATCGTCGAGCAATTGGCGCCGGTGCTGGAGCAGGCTGACGATTCCGACGGCGATATTGGCGGATGCATCGAGTCGGCTCTTGAGGGTCTCCAACAGTGCGCCCAACAGGCGGACGATGCACAACTCCGCAAGACGCTGCACGCGTACTGTCTTCGAGAGTCGCAGAAGGACAAGTATAGCGGCTGGGGTTGGGAGTGGGAGTTCCTGGGGGTCGCAGGTCTAGTGGCGACATCGGCGGCAGAAGTCGAGGAACTGTTTCTTGCTGTGGACGAACACATCCAGGCGGTTGGCGGCAGGCCCGCCGTGAGCTACTACGACGAGGAGCGGGCCGCCGAGATCAAGTTGGGTGTCCTGCGCCGGCAGGGTGACGCTGCTGCCGTTGAGGAGTTCGTTGTAGAGCACCTGCATCTTCCGGCCGTCCGCGAGCAGGAAATAGAACGCGCCTATGACGATGGGCGCTTAGATGACGTGACGCGGCTGGCCCATGAGGGCATCAGCCAGTCGGAAGAGCAGCGTCTGCCTGGACTCCACCGCGAATGGAGAGAGTGGCTCCTACGCGTCGCGGTCGACAACTCCGATACGAACGGCATCCGGGAACACGCACGGGAGTTGTTCCTCATCGAGGGACGCTTCGCGCACTACGAGACGTTGAAGGAGACGTATTCGGCTTCTGAATGGCCTACCCAAGTTGACGAGTTACTGAGTGGCGTGTGGGGGCAGCGGCGGTGGTATGCCGGAGGCATCGCATCCGAGATACTGATTCGTGAGGAGCGATGGGAAAAGCTCCTCGACCTTGCTAGCCAACAGCCCTCATTCGAGAGTCTGGACGCACATCGGAAGCACCTGGAGCCAAGATTCCCCGAGCAGATGGTGAACCTGTATTCCCACGTTTCGCGGGCGATGCTTGCGGAGACGACGGGTCGCGCCACCTACCAGCGAGCGTGTCAGCTTCTACGGCGGATTCGGTCTTTGGGCGACGAAGCGCGAGTCGAGGAACTGATTGAGGAGTTCCAGGAGCAATACAAGCGTCGGCGGGCGCTGCTGGAGGAGTTGGAGTCCGTCTGATGGCGCTCAGGCGACAGCACTATAATCTGACCTCTATCGGAGACGTGCTCGTCTAGCTGGATTCAGGGCCCTGAACGCGCCCTTCCGGCCAACGTGTTGCGTTCTCCGGCACCCGTTCCCACACACCGAGTCGAGAGTCCTGATGGCGCGATGCGTGTGGACTCTAACGGGCCCTGGAGGCGGTCATAGAGCGGCTTTTGTCCAATAATAGACACTGTCGGAAGGCGGGAGCTGGTGGAGAAGTCACGCGACGAAGTCAAGCGTTGGGAAGAGGACTGGCAACGGCGGCTGGGCGAGCTCGTAGACGAATGGGTTCGCAAGGATGCGGAACGCCACGGAACCGTGCCACCCGACGATGTCACCTACACGATAGAGATCAGGTCGATGGACTGGTCTACCACGTTCTGGACGCCAGGCTCCACACCTCCTGACACCGTCTGACGTATTGCCGATTCTCCGAAGGCCGCTGGGACGTGGACGGCCAGCGGGTGACACGCGGGGGCTTTGAAGTTCCGATAGCGTTGTCTTATGTTGCCGCCACCGCGTCCGGTGACAAGCCAGTCGTAGAGCGGATTTCGACCACATAAGCGCGCCTATCGGGAGCAGGGCGCTCTCAGTCGCCCGCCACAGTCTACGTGTCGTCGATGGGGCGGCGGGTAACACGTCTGATAGGCACCGCCGATCTCTTCTCACATGTGTCCAGGACGCGCAGCATCTGCGAGACCGATACGCGCTCGCCAACCGTTGTGGCGGTGGACACGTACTCACTGAGCGTGTCCACCGCTAGCTGTTTGGCGTCCGCATAGGCGTACCCTTCAACACGTAGCCGATCGACAGTCCGTGCCAAGTGTCCGGGAGCCTCTATCTGTAACTGCTCTACCGCCTGAGCCATGTTGGTCAGAAGGCGTTCTGCGCGCTCCTTCAGGCTCTTTTCGCTAGGCATGTCGTCATGTGTCACTGTCGCCCATCCCTTGGAGTCTTTTCCCTCGCGGGCGGTCCGGCCACATCGTAGCACTTCGGCGGGTGTAGCGGTTGCTGTCTGCCCGTGACCATGTGCGACCCCTGCCGCACTATGACAGTGAACCGGCTTGGCTCTGGACCGTGTCCGCGTGATCCCGGATGTATAGAGCGTGATTTTCATACGCCTGCTGCGCCGATCGATTCCCCGTCCAATGACCCTGTGCCGGATTATCGTCGACTGGGGCGTCTGGTATAGTGCCGACGCTATGCAGGCCACCGCCGACCTAGCCCGTTGGAGAGCGCTACCATGCCAGACGCCGTGGATTCCGTTGCCTTCTCCTCCGACGGAGACACACCCGCAAGTGGCAGCCCCAGCGACACTATGGAGCAACTGGACGTTAACGCCGGACACGAAACCACAATACGGGACGGCGTCACCAAGCGGGTCATTCGCGTTCGTCGCGCGTCCGACAGCGACGCTTCTCAGGGCTGCCAGGACGACATGGTGGCGCTCGGCGACGCCGACGTGCCACAGGAGGCCGCGACCCCAGAAGAAGAGGGGAGTGAGGCTGTGGAAGCGCTCGAAATCGCCGATTACGGGGACGATCTGCTAGCCGCCGCAGCTGAAGCGGCCAGCCCAGCGGCAGACGAGGATGCAGAAGGCGAAGATGGTCATATTTCGCCAATGAGCGGGGAAGAAGAGAAGCGCAGCGCTGCCCAGGTTGCCTCAGCGAATGAAGGTCCCATCCCGCGTCGCGAAGCACCAGAGACGCCGCAACCTAGCAAGCTATGGTGGCAGTTCTGGCGTAGGTAGTCCCTTCGGATTACCGCCGACTTAAGCGTCGCCGCTTCGTAGGACGCCTTCTATCTCACCGCCACGGAACGTGACGCTAGGATGCCGGGGTGGAGAGAACCGTCAAATGGAGCCCGTCAGCAGTCTCCCTCACGATGGCCTCCGCGATGGCTCTTCGGCAGTCACCGAAATGCGTCTTCTTGCGGCGGATCAGCTGGTTGACAAAGCTCGCAACCAGAGAAGTCTCGTCGCCGGGGAGCCCGTCGAGAAGCTTGCGCACGAGGGCCCTCCTGTCCTTACGCTGCATCAGTGCCGCATTCCAGGCAACGACCCCCAGCATGACCAACTTCCGCGTAGGGTCCAGCCCCTCAATGGTGTCGAGATACGGCTCGATGAACGCCTCGAACACTTCCGACATCTTCTCGTCGCCAGGTTTGGCGACGTGGATGGGGCGTCCTCCCAGATTCCCATTCTTCTCGAGCTTGACCGCCAGGTCTTCGAGGTAGGAGTCGGGCTGCTGCCCTCTCCGCACGGGGTGGGCGATCTCGCCTTTGTCCGACATCCTGCAGTGCTCCGTGGATAGACACCGTCCAGACGCTTGCATTATGCGGCCCGACGAATCCGATGTCACGAGGGATAGGACGGGCCAGTGTTCCATGGTGACGACAACCGGTTGGAGCCCGTGCGTGCCGCGAGTCAGACTGGTCTAGCCGATCGCATATTGCACATTTCCCTTATCACCACAGTGGAGGCATGGTCTGCGCTGGGACCGCCCAAGTTCCGATAATGGGTATACTGTCGCACCCGGCTAAGCGTCCTAATTCCAGTGGCCATGGGGGTTTAGAGCGATGTTGCCGATGTTATCGGCGTGGAGAAGCTCGAAACCACGCCGTACTTGCGCAGAATCTCCGAAAAGCGGTGATATGACTGCGGCTTGCCATGCTAGCTGATCGCTACACTGAGGCGTAGAATTCGCCAAGCGTCACGCGCCGGGATACTCGGCCAGCTCCAACCACCGTCGGCATTCGTCCGTAAGCTCCCGCTTCGTGGCATCGTCGTATTGGGCCAGTTCCGCAGCCGACAGGACGGTCTTCCATCGTCCGTTAGTGCTCTTGTTGAAGACCGTGTTAGCGCCGCCAACGAAAGACTTCTTCGACTCGCCGAACGCTCCTGAGCGGCGTCGCGTATCTCCATGGCGGCGAGGAAGGCTCGCTCAGGGTCGTTCTCGTGGGCGTGAGGCGTCCCAAACACCGCCAGCACCCCGTCACCCAGGAATCGGTCTATGCGCCCGTCGTAGCGCTTCAGGCTGTCGACCATGGCGGAGAGTAGGTTGTTGACGAGTTCCGCCGCTTCGTCGGCGCGTAGCCCGTGGGTGGTCTGCACCGAGGACGTCATGTCGGCGAAGAGCACCGTGACGAACCGGTTCTCACCCTCCTGGTGGACCAGCAACCGGTCGTCGATGGCAGACCGCTCCGCGGCTTGTAGCGCTTGCACTCGCTCTTCCAGCGAGAGAGCGACCTTGGGCTCCTCAGCGGGCGCGTCCCCGCCGATGCGGTGTCCGCAGCTGTTGCAGAACTTCGCGTTGGGCTGGAGTTCTGCCTCGCAGCCTGGGCACGTTGGTTTCGCGAGTTCCGCCCATCTGCTGCGTCAGCCTTCCTCGTCGTCTGGGTCGACCTTCGCGTTGGCTCCGTCGTCGGACGCGCCATCGCCCTCCTCAGGCGTTCCCGGCTCGTCCTCGACGCCCGTGGCACGCGCGGCCTCCGCGTGTTGCCCCTCAGCCTCGTGGGCTGCCTCTGGCGTAGATGAGGACGTGGGCGTCTCGCTGGTCTCGGCCGTTTCGTCCGCCATCGCGTCGACGAAGTGACTCCTCGCCTTCCACCAGAGATCCCCGGTGAGTCCGACGATCTCCGCCATCTCGTCGAATACCCGACCCGGGTTCTCGTGGAGCCGCAGCAACAGCGGGTGGTCCGGCCCAAGCCACTGCCGCGCGCCTTCGAGCCCGTGCCGCGCGATCTCCTCGGGCGCCAGGTCATGCACCGACCCACGCACGTAGTCCACCATCCGCTGCCCAATGGGCGTCGCCAGCATCGTCTTGGCGCCCTCGATGGCTTGTTCCAGGGTCACAGCGGGGCTGTCGCCCGTCGGCGTCGCACCGTCTTCACCGGTCCCACCTTCACCGGTCTCACCCACAGGCGCTTGAGCATGTCCCTGTATCTTCCGCTGGAACCACCCCACGGCGCTATGCGCCTTCGCGGAGATCCCGTCGGACATCCGCTGCGCCACATCCGGGCGTTGCATGGCGAAGTCGAGACCCGCCAACGCAGCCGCTCCTGCCATGCCCGTAATCCCCGAGGCGCCCATGAAGTTGGACTCGTCTGACATGTCCGACGCGCCCTTCTTCTTGCGTCGACGCTTCTGTCGGGGCCGCGGCGGCGGAGCGCTGTCGCGCTGGATGTCCTGGGCGGTCTTGATGATCTCGAAGGCCTCACGCATCGTCTGACCCGGGTCAGGAGGGCGCAGACTCTGTACGGCGTGCTGCACGAGCATGTTGGTGAGTTCGCTGTTTTCCTGGTTTGCCTGCCCACCAGGCGTCCAGCCCAGGTCCTTGAGCATGCCGACGACTTGCGCGACATCGCCGACGTCTCCACCGGTGGCTTGGGCGTCTCGCGTAACCTGCGCGTGCCGCGCGGCTTGTCGGTCGGCTTGCGAGCCGACGTGGACCTTCTCCCTGCCCGGAAGAAACAGCCCGTTGTGACGCCCTGCAAGCTCGTACGTCCCCACGCCGTACCTCGCCAGCAGAATCTCCTCGACGGTGGCGTCGTCCTGCGCCTCGTGTGCGGGAAAGCTGTCGATGTACGCGGAACCCTCCTTCACGTGAATCGCGGCGTCGGGTGGCAGTTGTCTCGCCCAGTCGTTGACGTCGGGCGCTTCGTGCGGATGGTCGTTGGCGTTACGCCTTCGGATGACCGGCATCGTCCGTCTCCTCGTGATGTTCCTCGTGGTGTTCCCCGTGATGTTCCTGGGTGTGCTCGTCGCGACCGTCCTCCGCGCGTGTGTTGGCGTGCGCGCCGTGACCCGCAAGCGTGGGTGGGTCGTACAGCGGGTACCCCAGCGCGCGGTTGATGTCCGCGAGTCGGATGTACATGAGGCGTTTCTGCGGCTGTCGCGTGGGTACACGCAGCACAGTGAAGCCGGAATCGTCGTTTTGCAGCTGGTTCCACATCGCGCGGTACGTCATTCCCAGCGCGCGGGCGAGTTTTGTGCTCAGTCGCACGTATCGGTGCCCCTGGTACAGCATCAGCGGCCCCTTCCACGCGCGATTCGGCGAAAATCGGCGGTTTTCAACCCCCGACTAGTGGCCAGCCAGTGCGCCGCTAGTGCTCGACTAGTGCTCCGTTTCCGCCGCCCGTTGGGCGTCCACCAGGCGAAGACGCCGACGGCGCCGCAGGACGGCGCGTAAGACGACCCGGAAGACGGCAAGGAGCCGGCGTCTCGTAGGTGGGAAGATCGGTAAGTGTGCATGGCGTATACTTTCTGTGCGTTGGCGTGGTGTCTCCGACCCCGTGTCGATGCGCCCAAGAAACCCCACCCCGGAAGTTGTCCAGACCGTCGGGGTGGGGTCTCCGCCTTCGTGCAGCCTGTTCTTGTCGGGCTGCTTCTGCCTGCCCGCGTCTGCCAGGCTGCTCCCGTCGGACTTCTTCTGTCGGACTGCCACGGTTCCTCATCGGCTCGTCCCTCCTCGTGTTGTCGTTGCCTTGGCGCCGCGCGTGGCAGCTATCCGCGCTCGCATCGGACGTGGCGTGAGTCCGTCGCGTCTGCAAGCAATATACCACTTAAAAAGACTGGTAGGTAGGCCGCGAGCACGATGGCGCCCTCACGATGATGACGGCGCGGTGGCGGCGAAGCATCGGCTTTGGGTTGCTAGGCCGGGAAGAGGATGCGCTTCTTGGGAGAACGCCAGTGCGCGCGAGCCCACGAGAACAGCTCGCCACGGGAGATGTAGTACTTGCCGCGCCCACGTCCGCCTTTGTCCTTCACGAGTCTTACAGGGACCTCGGCGTCTGTGCCGGAGCGGGTCTGGATGTGCTTGTGCATGGTGTTGGGGGCGATGCTGAGCCAGAACGCCATCTGCTCGACGTCCAGGTCTTCCTCCGCCAGCCACGCCGACTGCTCCTTCGCCCAGTCGATGAAGGAGTTGGAGATCCAATCGCGTGCTTGCTCGAAGCGCTCCGGCGAGATGAGCTGATGCAAGAACCAGCGAGTTGTGGACGCCAGGGCGGGCATGCCCTCGGGGGTAGACAGCAAGTCCGCGGCGAACTCGACGAGTTCTATCCACCACGAGTCGGAGTAGGGATCCAGCACTTCCGCTAGCACTTCGTCGATGGCGTGGCTTACCTGCTTCACGCGGTCAGGCGTGAAGATGCGGCCGATGAATGGCTCCGCCTCGTCGACGAAGGCTGTCACGTTCTCCGGCGTGGCGATCGCCTCGATGAAGGACCGCGCGATGCGCTCGAAGTCTGCGTGGTGTGTAAAGTCCCGGAGTATCGGCCCCAGCACGAGCCAGGCGCGTACGCCGTAGTCACGGATCCAGTCGAGTTCTTCTTCCTCACACTGCACCGCGCCGAGCGCCGCAACGCACCGCTCGAAGTCGCCCATCGATGTGGGGTCCGCGGCCACCTTATTCGCAGCGGCCGTCCTGTCCGCGAGTAGCTTCGCTAGCTTCGGGGAGTCGCACACCATCCTATACAGCACGGGATCCCCGACGATGGCGTCGACCATCTTGCCGCAGAAGCGTTCCAGGTCCGCTTGCCACGGCGCCGACACCCCGCGCTTCGGCAGACTCAAGTGCTCCGCCAACGGAGGGTACCCCGAGAGCGTAGGCGCGCCACGTGCGATGGAACGGCCCCTTAGTTTCGACTTGGGCAAGGTGTGATGCCTCGGGCAGTGCGATGGTCACCTGGTCTTCCGGTAAGGGTACCACAGCGCCGAGCGATCGCCATGAGCGCATCGGACCGCACGAACGATATCGCTGGACCGTAGGGTGACCTGAGGACTCAGGGGGCCGTCAGTCGCTAGCCGGTATCGTCACGTCCCATTCCATGTCTACCTGGACGGTGACAGTACGACTGAATAGCCAGGCGCCCTGATTGCTTACGACGAGTTCGTAGCGACCCTCCGGTAGCGGAGGAGTCGTGTAGTTGGCTCTCCGTGCGTTCGCGAACTCGCTGCCGGCGATGATGAGAAACCGGTCGCCACGCGCGTAAGCTTCGTAGCTCTCATCGGTCATGAACCACGTGTTCACCGTGTCCGTTGACGACAGTTCCACGGACACGATGGCTCCTGCGGGAGCGTCGATGCTCCACGATGTGAATCGCCCCGCGCTGACCTTTGCGCTTGTATCCACGACGGTGTCTGTGCGCGTCTCCGTGTCGAGTGGCTCTACGGATACGTCGACGGTAACGACGTTGGGCGAGATAGGAACGACGCCTGTGTCTCCGGGGATGGCGTTTCCCACGCCGCCACTTACGTTGTAGCCCCCGATCCCAAATCCCACAGATGTCCACGACAAGGACACCGTTCCGTCGACGCGACGTCCAGCCAACGACACCTCGACCGTGATGTCGGTTCCCCCTGGAAGCGTGGCCGATACGGTATCTACGACGAAGTCGTCGGACTCTATGACGACCCGGAGCCCCTCCTCCCCGGTGTTGGATACGACGAATTCCGTAGCTCGGGAGGAACTGTCGATGGTAAGCGTCCGGGGAGATACCTCAAGCTTGGCCGGCAGCAACTGTTCCGCGACGGGGTCATCAGTGTCGCCTGCACAGGCGCTGAGAATCATGGCGCACATGAGCGGGGCGTAGCGAGTATGACGGGCGAGTAACGGCATTCTCCGCTCCTCCGTGAACTGACAGATGCCCCACCCTGGCTCTACGGTGGTGTTCCAGACAGGGAAGCACGAGCAAGTCGCCAGGCATCGGGGACTATAGTCCACAGTATGTGTTCTATAAGTCGTGGACTCAAGGTCTACATCGGTCTTCACTAGGAGGCATGAGCAAGGAATCGGACATTCGGTGGAAATTCGGGAGACGAGTGCGCGCGATCCGGCGAGCGCAGGACATGTCTCAGGAAGCGTTTGCGCACCTGTGCGAACTCGACCGCAGCTACATCAGTGGCGTCGAGCGTGGGAAGAGGAACGTCTCCCTTGTGAACATCGAGAGACTCGCCAAGGCCCTCGGTGTGCCAATATCCGAACTGACCGACGGCCTGTAGTCCACGTGGCGCGGATCTCATCCTCCGAGTGTCGCCGCTAGCCTCTTCACGTCGCGCATCTGCAAGGTGTTTCTCTGGCTAACCGGTGGCAAACTGGCAATAGCGTGGCAGACACGGAGGCAGCATGGCGCCGACAGACGTGCGGGCGGTCATAGACCAGGGCGAGTCGGAGACCGTGGAGTTCAAGGAGAGCTTCGGGAACGAAGCCGTAGACACCATCGGGGCCTTCGCGAACACGTCCGGTGGGCTGCTACTTGTAGGCGTGCGCGACGACGGTTCTATACGCGGAGTCGACATCGGAAAGGAGACGTTGCGCGATTGGGCCAACCGGGCCGCACAGGCCACGGGGGTTCATCCAGAGATTGAGATTGTCTCCCTCGAGGGCAAGCATATCGTGCGCGTCGCGGTCGTAGAAAGCGCCGCCAAACCTGTGTCGTGCCGGGGGCGGTATTTCCGCCGGGTGGGTAGCAGCAATCGCCACATGAGCGACGACGACATCACCCGCGCCGTGCTCGCTAAGGTTGGGTCGGCGTGGGACGAGGTGACTGAGCCGCGAGCAACCCTTGCGGACATCGATGTGGATCGGCTGCGACGCTTCCGCGCGCTGTGCAACCAGAACGGGCGCCGGATCATCCCCGACGACGAAGATGATGCAACGGTTCTCGCCAAGCTCAATCTGATCCAGGAGGACGGGCTGTCACGGGCCGCAGTGCTGCTCTTCGGAAGGGATCCTCAGCGCTTCTTCCCGTCGGCGTTCCTGAAGATTGGTCGCTTCCGTGATTCCACGCTCATCGTCGATGACCGCGAAGTGACCGGCACGTTGTTCGATCAGGTTGAGACTGCTCTGAGCTACTTCCGCGAGCATCTCAGCACCCGTTTCGGGTTCCAGGGACAGGCGGCTAGAGAGGTGGTCTGGCAGTACCCTCTTGAAGCGCTGCGAGAAGCCGTCACGAACGCTGTGGTGCATCGCGACTACATGGACGCAGGTGACACGCAGATTCGATGGCACGACGAACATCTCACGATACTGAATCCAGGCGTCTTGATCCCTCCCCTTACTGTGGATCAGCTGAAACAGGAGCATCGCTCGATTCCGCGGAACCGCAGAATCGCGGAGATGTTCTTCTACGCCGGCGGAATCGAGCGATGGGGTAGTGGCATCCAACGCATGCTGGACGCGTGCATGGGAGCCGGATTACCCGAGCCGAGCATCGCAGAACAGCAAGGGGCGTTCTGGTTGACGTTCCATGCGGACGTGCTCTCCGAGGCGGACCTTCGGGAACAAGGGCTAAGTGAACGGCAGATCGCTGCCGTGCTGTACGTCCAGGAGCGTGGTCGCATCACGAATCGGGAGTATCGCCAACTCACAGGTCTGTCTGACGAAGGAGCGCGTCAGAACCTACGAATCCTAGTAGACAGAGGGCTTCTGCGATCCGAAGGTCGAGGGCGGGGGACACACTACCTCACGGCGTTCCACTCGTAGTTGGCGATTAGTTGGCGATTTGGATCGCGGAGTTCGCGCCGTCCAGAGACGTGGCCGGGCTCTACGCGCGGCAGACAGCCCAAATATAGACAATTGACCCAGACCTACGCTCCAGTCCAGAAGGCGTCATCAGTGGCCACCAGAAGGGCGACTGCACCCAAAGCTAGACAGAAGACCTTTTCTGACTAACTTCCAAGCAGCCGTTGGCGATGGGGAGCAGGATGAACGGCAAGGTGACTGGAGACCGTCACCCACCAACGCTCTTGACGACGCGATCGTAGAGCGCAGGGCCGATCCAAAAGCCTGCGGTATGCACCAGGTCGTCCAGGATAGGCTTGACCGCGGGTATCAGGTCGCGATGTTTTGCCACGACCAAGGCGCCTAGCAGCCCAATGTGGCGTAGGCCAAGTCGCGCCGCCACCTGGCGTCCCCGTCGCTCATCAATGAGGAGCAACGCCTCGCGCTCCGCTGCCAGAGCGATTGCGGCCGCTTCACCCAAGTCCAGCTCGGAGAGGAGGGACGCAACCAGCGGCCGGTTCTCGACTGGTTGGGCATGGATCCACGCTACCTCGGCCACATCCACGAATCCGGGGGAGCCCGGCGCCCCCTCTGCGAGTTCCTGCGCGACCTCGTCGGGCACGAACACCTCACCGTAGAGCTTCGACAAGAGCTCCATCTGCCCGATGGCAGCGAGATTCGTGATAGGGGAAGTGTTACAGACGCAGGTCACAGCTGACCGAGTTCTCGGAGCGTGTGGAGGTCCTGATCGAACTCCTCGACGCCGTAGTGGACGGGGATCTCGCGACTCGCAAGCAGATGCTGGAACTGGATGCGCGACATCTGGGCGAGGCTGGCAGCCTGCGCTAGCGTCAGCTTCTCCCGCTCGAAGAGGAGCGTCGCGACTTCCTGGCGCAGTTCGCCTTCCGTCATACGGGCGGCGTTCAATACATCATCCGGTATGAGCAGTCCCACAGGCGTCCTCGCGTGATATCTGAGTGGGGCTGGTGAGCCCCTGGTTCGGGTAAGGGTAACACGTCCATGCGGTGCGGCCTCACTCGCACCGCCCGACCTGCGTCACAGCACCGACGTGGACGAGTCCATCCTACGACCCACCTGATCCCTCTGTCGGCTCGTGATCTTCGCGTAGACCATCGTGTTCTGGATGTTCCGGTGACCCAGCCAGTCGCGCACGACGGCGATGTCCTCGTTGGATTCCATCAGGTGCGTAGCGATCGAGTGCTTCAGCACGTGCGGATGGCGCTTGTCGATAGGAATGCCAGCCTCGGTCGCGTAGTTCTGGAACATCCGAAACGCCGTCGAGCGGTGTAGCGGCGTGCCGCGGTTCGAGAGGAATAGGTAGGGGTTGTCGTCGTCGCGCGTCGCGAGCGTTGCCTTGATCGCCTTCCACACGTCCGGGGACAGCGGGTATTCCCCACCGTAGCTGCCCTTCTGTCGACGAACCATCAAGCGCAAGCGCTCGGAGTCGATGTCCTCGATGCGTAGCGTCGTCGCCTCGGACACGCGTAGCCCATGCCGATAGACCGTGTAAAAGAGCGCGCGGTCGCGCTTCCCCTGCTTCGTGCGACGAGGAATCGCCTTGAAGAACGCCTCGAGCTCGCTCTTGGTCAGCCACTTGATCGTATCCGCGTCCATCGATGACTCCTGTGGGTAGATGATCCGGTGTCCGCGCCTACCATGAGAACGCAACGGTTGAACCCTAACGTTGCGTTCTCAGCGCAGCCATGCCCTATTCATGCGGCTTCGCACGCGAACCGACAGCCGCAGAATCGGCCGTAATGTTGAGTCGAAGCCCGTCCCTGGCCGCGAACAGGGGCTATGCCGTCCATATCTCGAACGACTCAAAGCGGATCGCAGTGCCCTCAGGAAAGGTACCAGGGTGGATTTCGCGCTGTATGCATCCTTGCCCATAGAGGCCTATCGTCGGCGGCCCGTCCATGGCGAAGTCCGTCGCGCCGATCAAGTACCATTCGCCGCCGTCGCTACTACAGAACGCCTGTGTCACCGTGCCACGCTTCTCGACCCTGAGGAAGGTCCGTTCCGTTTCTAGCCGTCCACGGCCGATGGCCACATCACGTCGATTCTGCCGCGCGATGAATGCGATATCATGCCGACCAAATGACCCTCGTTCCAGGCGCGCGGCATTGGCTGCGTCCCACCACAGCAGGATGCCTCCGATAGACAGGGTCTCTCTATCAGTGCACCCAACTACAACCTGTACTGCGAAATCCGCGTGTTCCACCTGTCGGGTCAAGCGTGGCGCGCTCAGGTTGATGTCCCACAGCCCACGTCCGTTCGCGACATGGATATCTAACCCACCGCCCGTCTGATACAGGCAGTCGCCCATGGGGTCTTCCCATAGCCAGCCGTGATCTGGGATCGAATCCGTGAACTCGTCGTAGTACGACCGCCGGGCAGGTTGCGTGATGTTCGACGGAGCCGGGATAGACTGCACCGAATGTGCTGCCTCATCGACGCCGTCCTCGTCAGCCTGGCGCACGAATTCCCGGAACACGCGGTCATCGCTCACCGCCTCCTCGACGGCCGCCAGGGCCCAGCAGACCAACGTGGGTGCCTGCGGTCGCGCCAGGCGAAGTGCTTCCTGGAGACAGGACAGCGCCTCGGACGCTTCGCCCGCGTTCAGCAGGGCGCGCCCAAGACAGACGAGCGTACGGGCCTGCAGCGCCGTATTGCCCGTCTCACGGTGCATTTCCACGGCCGTTCGGTAGTGCTCGGCCGCGTCTTGCCAAGCGCCCTCGCAGTACCGCGCGATCCCATACACCCAATGTGCAAGCCCCATGTACCCCTTATGACCGACTTCCTCCATGATCTCTATTGCCTGGTGCGCCCGCGTCTTTGCTCTACGCAGTTGCCCCAAGTGCAGGCGCTGTTCCGCCAGCAGGTATAGGCACATCCCTTCGTGCTTTACGTCACCCGCATCCGAACAGGGCGCGAGCGCCTCCTGGAACATAGTGGCAGCTTCCTGACCTTTCCCCTGTCTCGCGAGGAGACTTGCCTCCGTCAGGCGGGCGTGTCCCACGGCGGCTCTGTCGCCGCTTGCCTCGGCTACCGAGGCAAGCGTCCGCAGCCAATCGAGCGCGTCCTCGTCGCGACCCTCCTCCATGCCTACCTCGGCTGCGAGAATGTGCGGCAGCCGTAGCTGTCTGCTGTAGGGCAGTTCTATCAACTGCGACGAACACTCGTGGACGCGCTGCCTCCATTGGTCGGCGTTCCCAAGCAGACGGTGGCCGAGCGCCGCGATGCTGCCGAGAGCTGCCGCCGCGTCCTCGTCAGGAGCGCCGCTCGCGCGAAGGCGCCTCAGCCCGTCCTCGGCGAGCCTGACCATCCTTCCGCCGTGTTCGCACTGACCACGCCATAGCCATGTCTCCCCCAGCAGCACGAACAGGCTGACGAGGTCCTCCGTTGGGAGGTCCGCCTTCACGCCCATGTCGATGGCTTTACTGAGTTGCTCTTCAGCCCACTCCAGATTCAGGCCGACCGCCAGCGAAGCCTCGGCGAGACGCTCGTACGCCTTGATGCGCGTGTGGGTGCGGCTTCCCTCATCTCGGCCGTGTTCGCGCCGTACGACCAATTCGACCGAGGTACGAGGAATGCCGCACAGATGGCAGTATCTTGACTCTGGAAGTATGGAAGTGGAACAGCGAGAACAAGCGCCACCGGCGCGCGAAACGGCTGGCGCCTCTTCGACATCAAGAGGAGACGCGATAGGCTCCGTGGGTTCATCTCTCAATAGTGCCCGCCGCACGCGCGCGCGATCCTTCCGGCTCTCCCGCCTATCCATGGCGACAGTCTGGAAGAGTTCATCTCGCTCTCGGTCTGAGAGTTCCAGAACGCTCGCAAGCGCGAAACACAGCGCCTTCGAGGGAAGCGTGCTACCCGCCTCGACGCGTCCGATGTAACTGGACGAATAGCCCACTGCGTCAGCTAGCCTGCGCTGACTCAGGCCGCTTCGCTTGCGCCATCCTCTAAGCAGCTCTTGGCTGGACATTCTCAATCCTTGACAAGGGACCTGACCAATATTATGGTGTTATGTAAGCAGGATGCCAGTCGCGGAACAGCGCGCCACGTTGCCCTTATTGTGCAGCCGCGCGCAGGCAAGTCAACCAGCGTCCACGAATCACATAGCGGTCTTCTGTATTGTCTGCTATGTATCGACGAGAAGCGGCTCCGCCTTGGTCCAGTACACAGAGCCGCCCACTCTGGAGAGTTCACCCGCGTCTTTGGGATGGGCTGTATCTCGAGTCTGGCACTACGGAAGCCGAAGGTGGACGTGGCCGGACACACGGATGTTCTGGCTGGCTGATTGCGCATAGGTCTTGCCTTCCCCGCGCGGGAAGGGACTGTTCGGACTGTGGAGGTCGTAGTTGATGATCCCCGACTGTGGCACGTCGTTCACATCGGTCCCATTGCGCACGAAGACTACCGGGACGCTGGCAGACACGGGCATGCCAGCGGGCGCCTGCCTCATCGCCCTGGTCTTGTGGTGTGTCGCGCCCTCTGCGCACTCAGTCGACAGATCGGCGCAAGATACGCCAGACCGAACGCCGCCGCGGATCATGTCGATTCGAGTTCCCCCACGCGTCAACGGGAAGGACAACGTGAGCGTTCTCGCCCGCGTCACCGATGAGAATCCGACCGAGGAGGGCAGCGTCTGGATTGAATACAGGACACCTGACGGAAGATACGTCGACCCTACCCCGATGTTCCCACGCACGAACGGGATCTGGAGATATGGTCAAGAGTTGTGTATGGGCGTCAGGCGGCTTCCTCGGTTGGCGTGACTTCCTCGGTGACCTTGGCTCCGTCCTTGAAGACGACTCCTCC
>NYZG01000165.1 GCA_002687025.1 Candidatus Poribacteria bacterium | reverse complement strand
GGTCCGCGTCGCCGTCACCGACGTAGTCGCCAAACACGACGGCGAGCCCCCGGCGCCTCGCGCCTGAGAGCCCGGCGGCGACTGTCGCGTCGGTGAACGACCCGTCGCCGTTGTTGCGGTACAGGATGTCGCCCTCGCCTTCGTACAGACGGGGGTCGCAGTAGGAGCGAATGCCCTGGTTCTCGCAGACCTTGTCCGTCTCGACGGAGTACCGCACGTAGTTGGTGACGAACAGGTCGAGGAAGCCGTCTCCGTCGATGTCCGCGAAGGCGCAACTCGCTCCCCACCGCGCATCGCCGACGCCGGCCGTCTCGGTGACGTCGGCGAACGTGCCGTCGCCGAGGTTCCGGTAAAGGACATTCGGCCCGAAGTTCGTGACGTAGATGTCCTGGAAGCCGTCGTTGTCCACATCGCCGATCGCGCAGCCCATGCCGTACCCCGTGTCGCCGACGCCTGATGCGTCCGTGACGTCCGTGAACGTCCCGTCGCCGTTGTTCCGATACAGGGCGTTCCGCGGCGGCGTTCCGGAGGCCGCCCCCGGGAGGTCCGCGCCGTCGACGAAGTAGATGTCCTGGAAGCCGTCCCGGTCGTAGTCCAGGACGCCGACGCCCGACCCGAGCGGCTCGACGAAGAGCCGTCTACCACTGCTGCCGTTGTGGTGTACGAATCTCACGCCCGCGTCTTCGGTGACGCGTGTGAACTGCGCTCCCAGCGCCACTGACGCGACAGACAGCCCCACGGCCACCCCTACGAACGCGACCCTATTCATGTAGCGCGGCTCGGATGGCGTCTCGGCGCGCCCGGTACGCGGCATTCTCGGGGTCGTGTGCTAGCGCCTCTCCGATCGCCTGCAAGGCCGCGTCGAGATCGCCACGCCGATAGAGAGCCCATGCCAGCGTGTCGAAGTGGTTCGGGTGCGGGTCGAGTTCTGCCGCTCGCCGAGCGAGACTGACGGCCTCATCAGGATGCGTCCCGGTCTCGGCGAACAGCCACGCGAGGTTGTTCATAGGGCGTGGCTGTTCGGGGTCGAGGCGGATGGCCTCGCGGTATGCCTGCACGGCTTTCTCGGTGTCTCCCGCGTCGTGGTATATGCCACCCAGCGCGGCGTGCGCGGCTGCCAACCGCGGGTCCAACTCCACGGCCCGTTCGAGATGGCCGCGGGCGATGCCCGGCCGCGCGCCTTGCAGGGCCATCTGCCCCATGCCCACGTGCGCCTCTGCGTTGGTGGGGCGCAGCTGCAGCGCGCGGCGATAGTCCGCCACCGCGAGCTCCGTCCGTCGCTGGGCGGCAAGGATCGCCGCCCGACCCAGATACGCGGCGACATACCCCGGATCCACGCGGATCGCCGCGCTATACGCATTCAGCGCGCTCTCGCTGGCTCCGCGCGCGACGTACGCCCGCGCGAGGTCGCAGTGGGCCTGCGGGCTCTCCGAGTTCCGCTCGACGACCCGCTTGAGCCATTGCACCCGCTCCTCGGCCTCGCCCAGCCGTCGGAAGGTGTCCAGCATCGCATCGCGCGATGCTGTCTCGCCGAGATGGGCGTATACCTGTCCCAGGCTGTAGTAGGAGCTGATGTGTTCGGGGTCGAGCTTGACGGCCTGTCGCAGGGCATCGCGCGCATCGGCCCATCGCGCCATCTTCATGTAGGCCAGACCCAGTTCGTAGTGCCCCCACACAAGGCCGGCGTCCAGTTCCAGCGCGCGCCGGTAGAGCGTTACCGCCTCGTCGTATCGGCCCTGTCGCGAGTACACGAAGCCCAGATTGTGGATTGCGGCGGCAAGCGCGGGGTCGAGCGCCAACGCGCGCTCGTACACGGCTGCGGCGTCACCCAGCCTGCCCAGCTCCGTGTACGCCAGGCCGAGCCCGACGCGCGCGCGCGCGAGGCCGGGGTCGAGAAGCAGCGCCGCGCGATATGCGTCGATGGCCTCCGCGAACCGCCGGCTCTCACGATGCGCGGCCGCCAGCTCGACGATGGCGTCGATGCGCGTCGGGTCGATGTCGATGCAGCGCTGATAGGCCCCGATCGCGTCGGCGTATTGCCCCTGCGCGGCATAGACATACCCTAGCCCACCGTGTGCCGCGGCGGATTCGGGGTCGCGCCGTATCGCCTCCAGGTAGTGCTCGGTCGCGGCCGCGACGTCACCGGACGTGAACGCGGCTGCCGCGCGATCCAGATATGTCGCAAGGTCGTCGTCAGCGCGGGTAGCCGAGGGAAGGGCGCCCGCGAGGGCGATGAAGGCCAGAACAACACACGATAACGAGCGTCCGAAGCGGATATACATCGACAATCGTCGCCAAGGAACGCGACGGGCCTGTCGGAGTCGAGGCGACCGGCGCATGTCGTCCGCGGACGAACGTCGTTACTCCCGTGCCTTCAGAGACGACCAGACGACCGCGAGCTTGCCCTGAGGTTCCACCGGCGTCGCCAGGCCCCCAAACATGTCGAAGGTGATGCCAGCTTCCACCGCCGGGTCGTTCGAGCTCAGCGCGAGACCGAAGACGACAGGATCGGTGATGGCGATCTCCGCCGACGGACCCGTGCCGCCGCCCGCTTCAGACCACGACACGCCGTCCGGGGACGTGAACGCCGTGACGAGGCCGCCCGCGCGGGTCATGCGCAGATGCACCTGGTCCGGGTACGACACGCCCGCGTCGCCAGGGCCGGTCTCCGCGGCCGTGGTCGGGCGGAAGATGAGCTTCAAGCCGTTATTGCCGGTCAGGTTGATGAAGGCATTGGCCGAGTCCGCGTCGACGCTCTGACGGACCATGAGCCCAGCCTTGCCCCAGTCCGGGTTTGCCGGTTGGTAGTCCGCCACGCGGGCAGAGAAGTCGAAGTCTCCGCTGGCCTCCTGGTACACGTACATGGCCGTGTCGGCCGGCCCCCATATGTCGCCGGTGGTCGCGGTGATGGCTACTGAGTCCGCTTCGATGGTTGCGTCGCCTTGCGTATCGACGCCAATCTGCGCCGTGCTCCACGGGGCCGCGTGACAGACCGCCATGAGCGCGCCCATGCAGGCCGCCACACACCCTACGGTGGTTCGTCTGACGAGCCAATCCATTCGCCGTCTCCCTCCGAGGGCCGTCGCCCAGGCAGCGCTCAGCCCCGCTGTCGTAGCCTAGCGGACCACTCTCCCGCGATCCGCTCGCAGTTCCGCCCACGTCGTGGCCAGCTTGCCACCCGGCTCGACGTCCCGCGTGAAGACGTCCGTGCCGTCCACCGTGTCGAACACGATCTCGGCAACATCAGGGCCGTTCGAGCTGAGCGCCATTCCCGCGACGATCGTGCCGTTCATCGGGATGTCGGCCGCCGGCCCCAGCCCGCCACCGGCCTCGACCCAACTGCCGCCGTCTCCCGAGGTGAAGGCGGTGAAGGTATCACTCACCCGCGTCAGCTTGACGTACAGCGGCAGGTCGTAGTCCACCCCCGCGTCGCCTGGGCCGGTCGCCCCGGCCTGCGCATCTCGGTGTATGAGTTTCAGGCCGTTCGTTCCCGTGAGGTTGATGAACGCGTTCGCGGCGTCGGCGTCCACGCTCTGACGGATCATCAGCCCCGCCTTCCCCCAGTCGGGATTGGACGGGGTGTACTCGGCCACGCGCGCCGATATCTCCATATCGCCGTTGGTCTCTTGGTACACGTACATGAGCGTGTCCGCCGCGTCCCAGATGTCCCCCGTGATAGCGGTCACGGTGATCTCGTCGTCGGCGAACGCCGCATCCCCTTCGGCGCCGTCGCCGATGGCTTGCGTTTCCCACTTCCCCGCGTGTGCGAGATGCGCGGCAAGCGTCATGGCGAGAGCGACGCATATTCCCTTGGTGGCAGTGCGCATGTGCGACCCCCTACAGTCCGTCGTGTGAGCGATGGCGGCGGAGTCGGCAGATTCCCGACGCATACCGACCCTGGCCAGCATCAGGCGCAACGGTACGCGGTAGCAGGTCGAGTGTCAATGGCGTCCGGCGCGTTGGCGGCGCGCGTCGCGGCGCCCTCCGCCCCGAGAGCGTTCGGTGGTACAGTTGGGCGCCGGGAGTCGGGGGGCTCGGTGGCTGGAGGACACGTCATCTTGACGAGCTCAACGCGGCGAGGGGGCGGAGCCAGCACGCGTCGACCGCCCGGGCGTCTAGCGCGTCTCCTGTCGCAGTTGCCCACGCGATCGCGCAGGCGCCATGTAACTGACGAGCGCGTCCACATCGCGCCGGAGATGGTCGGACTGCGGCTCGGGTCGTTCTGGAAGCGCGCCGTCGCGCTGTGGATCGACGCGGCGATCGTGCTGATGCTCATGGGCATGTGCGTCGTCGCGTACCCTGTCTCGCTGATCGTCATCGCGAATCCGCGCATCGTCCCCGCTCTGTTCCGCGCGGGCGACCTCGCGACATACAGCAACCCGTTGGCGATGGAAGTGGCCCGGCTCATCGCTCAACGAGACCCGGGCGTCACGCCGGAGGCGGTGCGGGTCGCCGTTCGCGACGGGGACGACGACGCTCTCGCCAGCCTCGTGACCGAGGAGCTTCCCGACATCGACTTCGATGAGGGTGGCGGCATGTGGCTGAAGGTGCACACGACCGTCGCCGCCGATCCCGACGCGACGCACGGCGCGGGCCGCGGCCCAACCATGCGAACGCTGATCCTCCCCGTAGAGCACTGGCCGAGGCTGCTCGGGTTCGCGGCGTTCTTCCTCGCTTACTGCACGCTGTGGCCCCGCCTGCTTGGCGGCCGTACGCCCGGCAAGGCGTTACTCGGCCTCCGCGTGGCGCGGCTGGACGGGCAGCCGTTGACACTGTGGGACGCGTTCACTCGCGCGGGCGGCTACGGGGCAAGCATATCGATGTTGGCGCTGGGCTTCGTCGAGGCGGCGTGGGACCCGAACCGCCAAACTGTGCACGACCGCATCGCCGGCACGGTCGTGGTCATCGCGAAGCCCTGGCCGCCCTCGAAGGTTGCCGCCGCTGACGGTGATACGGATGCCCGGCCGGACGCGAAGGCAGTTAGGGAGGACCCATGACGGCGCGCGTCACGACGCTCGGGACGAGTCACGGCAACCACACCTACTGCCGATTCAACACGGCGACGCTCGTCGAGGTCGGCGACGCGTCGTACCTAATCGACGCCGGATCGCCCGCCAGCGCGCTGATGCTCCGCGGCGAGAAGCGCATCCAGGCGCTGCGCGGCGTGTTCCTCACCCACATGCACGAGGATCACGCCGGAGGACTGCCGGGGGTCATCAAGGCTCTGCTCAAAGCGCCCGAGCCGGGACAGCACACCGACGTGTTCCTCCCCGAAGTCGAGGCGCGCGCGGGCCTGGAGGCGTGGCTGGTCGCGATCCGCCTACGTTGGCCGTCGCCGTTGGTGACGTTGGATACGGTGCGTGATGGGCCCCTCTACGAGGACGACCTGATCCGCCTCGAGGCCACGCGCACGCGACACCTCAGCGACCGTTACGGCCCCGCAAGTTTCTCGTACCGCATGACCATCGGCGACAAGCGCATCGTGTTCACGGGCGACCTGAGCTCGGACTTCTCGGACTTCCCCGAGTTCGCGAAGGCCGACCCGTGCGATCTCTGCGTCTGCGAGATGACGCACTTCCCGCCCGAGGCCGCGCTGACGACGCTCATGGACAGTCCAATCGGCCGGCTCGTGTTCAACCACATCCACGATCCGTGGCATGGGCCTGGCGAGGCCCGCCTGCGTGAGCTCTTCGACGCGCTTCCGTACGAGTTCCACATCGCGCACGACGGAGACGAATTCGAGGTGTAGACGGCGACCCGGAAGGTTCGACATGTTGGGAACCGTGACGCTAGCCGCGCTCTGCGCCGTGTCGGCCGTGGGCGAGTGGCCGATGGAGCGGCACGACCGTCGGCTGACTGGGCGGACGGCGCTCAAGGGCGACATGCGCGAGGCGCCCCGCGTGGTTGCCCGCCACTACCTCGGGCTGTGGCGGAACACGCTGCGTCTGAGCGCCGGCGACACCGACGCCTCCGTGATCGACCTGCCGGCGAGCGAGGTGGACCCCGGTTACCTCGGCCCGCATCGCTCGGAGTGGGGGATGAGCGCGCGGCGACTCGATCTGACCGGCGCGGGCGACTTCGTAGACGCGTCGAACGAGTCCGGCGTCAGGATCGCGAAGCTCCTGCCAGATGTGCCCGGCCTGCAGCGCGTCGAATTCGACAACGCCTTCAGCATCGGCGCCGACAACACGCGGGGACGCCTATACGCCTATCCAGACGGCCCGGACGACCCACAGCTCGTGTGGGAGACCGAGCCGATCAAGGACATGTACGCCCCCGTGGCCGCCATCGCCGACACCGACCTCGACGGGCAGCCGGAGATCGTGCTGCTCACGCAGTACCATCTCGCGATCTACGATGCGCGCACGGGCGCGGTGAAGGACCGGGTCGAGTGGAACGTCGGGCGGAACTACGGGCAGTTGGATGTCGTCGACGTGGACGGCGACGGCTACCCGGATTTCGTAATACAGGCCGACGCGCCCGCGCATCTGGAGTTCATCCGCAACGGGGGGTCGAGCCGCAATGAGCCCAGCGGCGCGCGGCTGGAGTGGTCCCACAAGTACCTCGCCGACGAGGCGGACGTCGCCGTGCCGACCGATTTCATGCTCCACAACCTGCCCAATTCCGTGCGCGATCTGGACGGCGACGGACGCTTCGAGCTGGCGGTCAATATCCACGACCTGCGTGGCGAGCGACGGTGGCGCATCGTCGTCTTCGACGTGATCTCGGGCGACGTGCGCGTTGAGATTCCCGGCTCTTATCTGTGGGGCGTAGAGGACCTCGACGGCGACGGCCGCTACGAGTTCTTCACCAGCGAGATCGAGGGCAAGACCGTAGATCGGAACGTCCCCCTGAGCATCGGGCGGTACGTGGGCGAAGATGTCGAGACGCTGTGGCGGAGCGACGGCGTCGGGAAGTTCTCGATGCGGCCGCACACCTTCCCCGACTCGGTGAGCAGCGCCGCGTCGCGCGGGCCGGCGCACAGGTCGACGGTCGTCACCGGCGATGGCGCGCACGGCTTGGGGCGCGTGGCCTATGTCACGCTGGGCTCGACGCTGCGGGCCGTCGGCGTGGGAGGGCCGACGCCGCTGTCCGTGACTGGGCCGGACGACACGGCGCCGAACGCCATGGCGACGCGTGGGGCCGAGACGCTTGTCGAGATCGCCTCGGAGAGCGGTTCGGTGCGCGTCACAGGAGCCCACGCGTCGCTTGTCTCACGCGCTCGGTCGTCGGGGCATCGGATGTCGTGCTCCGTCGCGGATGTCGACGCCGACGGCCGCAACGAGATCATCGTCGAGGACGCGGCCGGATTCCTGCGCCTGCTCGATATGGATGGCGGGGATCCGCGCGTGCGGTGGAAACGCCGCGCATTCGCACAGCCTGTGTGGACCACCTGGCCCGCCACCCACGCCGCCGCCCCCGCGGTCGATCTCGACGGCGACGGAGAGAAGGAGATCATCTGCTCGGACGCCGGAGACGAGTCCGCCTCGACGATCTACGCGCTACGGGCCGACGGCTCGGAATACTGGGCGGCCGAGTTGCCCGACATGGGTCCGCGGCTTGTCGAGACGTTCAGCGTCGGTCGGTTCCGCCCCGACGGGTGGGACGTGATCGTCACGGTAAGCCCGAAGACACAGCCGGAGACGCTCTGCCTGGACGGCCGCGACGGCTCCCTACTCTGGCATCACCGCACGTGGGAGGACGACGCGGGCAAGTCGTGGCCGTACCCGAACCAGTACGTCTGCTTCGACTCAAACGGAGACGGGCTCGACGAGATCCACGGAACCTACGCGTACATCTACTACCGTCTCGACGGTCGCACGGGCAAGCCGGCCCGTAAGACACTGCACGCCGTGGAGGATATCTTCGGGCGCTGGCAGTCGTACTTCGCGCC
>NYZG01000164.1 GCA_002687025.1 Candidatus Poribacteria bacterium | reverse complement strand
GCCGACGTTGTTCACGAGGATGTCCACTGGGCCCAGCGCGGCCACTGTCTCCTGGATCAGTCGAGGGATGTCTCCAGGTTCGGTGACGTCCGCCTGGATCGGGACTGCGCGGCCGCCGGCTTCGGCGATTCGGTCGCAGAGCTTGCGCGCGGCCTCCTCTGACGCGTTGTAGTTGACGGCGACCGCGGCTCCGCACCGCGCCAACGCCGAAGCGATCGCCGCTCCCAGCGTCCGCGACGCCCCGGTGACAATACACACCCGCCCGCCGAGACCCGCCGCCGCTCTGACGCCCGCGTTGTCTGCCACCGGCGTTGCCTCCATTCGCGATCGATCTCCAGCGCTAGCCGCGGGCGCCAAGGCGCTGCACGGACTCGATGGTTCGCCTGCGCGCCCCGGCGATGTCGTCGACCTCGCGCGCCAACGCCGGCCGCGTCGTCATGAGCTGTTGCACGGCCTCGGCGCTCAACGCGACCAACTCCACATCCTCCGTCGCGACGATGGATACCGGGCTCGACTCGCCGTGGTGCAGAGCCAACTCGCCGAAGAACTCGCCACGCCCGAGAGTGAGGACGATCTGCTCGTCATCATGGCCACCGATCACCATGCGGGCTCGCCCGGCGACCACCACGTAGAGCGTGCCACCATCGTCGCCCGCGCGGACGACGTACTCGCCGGCCCCAAAGTGGAGCATCGTCGCCCCAACGCCGGTCGCCGCCAGGTCGGAAGTCTCGGAGGGCAGGAGAACGGTTGTCGCACTCAGGCCCTGGGCGAGGTCGCTCGCGGCCTTGTCTGCTCTGAGCGTCTGGCCGTCGAAGAAGTGCAGCGTGCGAATGGGGAAGGGGATGGTCAGGCCTGCTCGCTTCGCGGCGTACCAGATGCGCGTCGTGAAGTCGTCCCGGATCTCCAGCAAGCGCCCGTAGTCCTCGACGTAGACGCGTACCTCATACGCGATGGAGAAGTCGTCGTAGGACAGCGTGTGGACCTCGGGTGGCGGATCCATGAGCACGCCCTCCGTCGAGCGGGCGATATCGAGCATCGTTCGCTTCACGAGGTTTGGCGCGTCGTCGTACGAGAAGCCGATGGAAATGCGCTCGATGTGAAGCTTCGCGGGCTCGGTGTAGTTGAGGATAAGGTCCTTCGCGATCATCAGGTGGGGGATGGTCGCGATGTCCTCGTCGAACGTGCGCAGTCGAACGGATCGCCAGTTCATGTCGACGACGCGGCCAACGGTGTCGCCGACGCGAATCCAGTCGCCCTCGGCGAAGGGCCGCTCGAAGAGAAGCGCGACACCCGACACGATGCTGCCGAGCGTTTCCTGTAGCGCGAGACCGATGACGATCGTCCCGACTCCAAGCGCCGTCATGATCCCGCCGATATCGCTGTCCCATACGGCCGCGAGCACCAGCGTGGCGCCGACAACGACCAGCAGGAAGCGGGTCAGGTCGAGGAACAGCCGCGGCACGCGGGCCCGCCACGTGCTCTGCTCGGCCCTCTGGAAGAGGACGACGTTGACGAGGGACAACGCCGCATTGATGGCGGACACCCATACGAGAGTGTCCAGCACCTGTGTCCACGTCTCGCTCTCGATCCTCAGGACGTATCGGGCAAAGAGCGCCAGCGCCAGCGCCGGCGCGACTGTGTGCCGAATGGCGCGCGCGGTTGCTTCGAGGTGGTTGTCGCGCCGCTGCAACCGATGAATCAACTCGCCGAGCACGACGGTGATCACCGGCAGGGCGATGCACAGCGCCACAAGCCATCGGAACCAGGCGACGTCGTAGAGGTGTCCGTTCACGGCGCCACCCCCCGTCATGCGGGCGTCGCTGGGGTCGAGGATAGCACCCACAACGCCTCACCGTCGGCGCCCGCGGGCTGCTCACGCACCTCGATAAGGCCATGAATCTGCTCACGCGCGCGCGCGGAAAGGGCCGCCGTGTCAGCCGGGCACGCACGGCACAGCCGCTCCGCCTCGGCGACCGGATCGCCCCAGACGTCATATACGGGCCGCGAGTCCCCGACGAGACCAGCGACGACCTGCCCGGCGTCCATACCGATCCGCAGGGCGAGGGGCAAGCCGCGGGCCCGTGAGAGCTGTCGGGTGTACGCCAGGATTTCGGCGGCGAACTCGGAAAGGCGGATCGCGCCGTCCGCGCGCGGCACAGTGATCCCGCACGCGGCGACGTAGCGCTCCCCGGACACGCGTATCTTCTCGACGCCGTGTCTCTCGGCGACTTCGTCGAACGCGGCGACGATCTCGTTCATCAGCGACACCCAGTCCTCCGCCGTCAGGTCACGCTGCGCTTCCGCGAGGGAACCGATGTCGATGGCCGCTACAGCCACACCGGTGAGGGTGTCGGCAATCGGATCATCGCCGCGCTTGTGTCGCTTCGCCGCGGTCGGTGGCAGCACGCGCTCGAGCAATGCGTCGTAGGCGCTGATCTGGCTCTCGATGAGCCCGGATTGCACTTGCATGATGCCGATGATCTCGGCGTAGGACGCTGTGAGTTCGCCGATTTCGCCTCCGGCGTGCTGTGTGGGCGGATCCCCGATGTCCCCGACGCTCGCTTTCCGGGCGTGGGCGGCCAGCCTGGCCACCGGCGCGACGAAGAGATTCGCCATCGCCATCGCCAACAACGTCACCACGAGGACGATCACCGCCGAACAGATCAGCACGGTCTGCCTGAACTGGTAGATGGGGCCGAACGCCTCGTCGGAGTCCATCTCGGCCAGGACCACCCAATCCACGTCCGGGATGGTAAGCCGCGCGTAGGAACTCAGGACTTCGACGCCTCGGTAGTCTGGCATCGTGGTCGTTCCCTGGCGGCCGAGGAGCGCTTGGGCGATGGCGTCTGTCGCCACCTCCTGCTGTAGGATCGACGTGCCGAACGCCTCGATGCGCGCGAGGGTGGCAGACGCTGTGCCTAGTGACCGCAGCGTTTCGATGTACCCGGTAGGATCCTCGACGAGAAAGCGAGATACGGAGCGCATCATGCGGTCCGTACCCACGACGTACGCCTCGCCGCTGGCGCCCAGGCCGTTCTCGACCCAAGCCTCGCCTCCTGTCATGATGCGGTTGATCTCGTCCACTGGGATCTGAGATGCGAAGACGGCAACGAGTTCAGCGCCGTCGTATATCGGAGACGCCATGAAGGCGGCCGGCGCCCCGCCGGAAGGGCCGTACGGGCGGAAGTCCACGGTCTTCGTGAACCCGGCTTCCTTCGCATCCCGCGCAGCGCGGAACGCCTCTGCGAGGCCGCTGTTCCGGTACGGCCCGTCGAGCAGGTTCGTGGCGAAGTCGGTCTCCTTGAACACCGAATAGACGACTGCGCCGGTGTTCGCGTCGATCACGAACAGGTCGTAGTAGGCGAAGCGATCAGCGATGTTGCGCAGCAGGGGATGCACGCGCGCGTGGGACGCGCTGTACGCGCTGCCGTCGCCGGCATCGTCGAGCAGATGCTTGCTGCCAACTGGGTGGGGATTCGCGGCAACGTACGCGTGCTGCAGGCGGCGCGACCCCGGCGCCCTCGGCAAGTATGCCTCGACGATCGGCACGCCCTGCCGGGTATCGGCGATACGCGGGAGGAAATCTTCTCGGTAGTAGGCCCGCAGGCGTTGCTCAGCGTCTCTGTCCGGCGCGACGTCTTGCATCTGCCGGTAGGCGTCGCGCAGTTCACGCGCGGCATCCACCACCATCCGATCCTCCGCGAACGTAGCCGCCTGGTTGCGAAGTTGCGCGAAGTACGAGGTGAGCTGATACGCCTTCGATGCGCGCACGCTGGTGAGCTGCTGGTATATGCACGCGGTCAGGTTCGCGCGGCCGCTGCGAAACGCCAGATGAGCGACCACGGCCGTGGCGCCGACGCTGACCAGCAGCAGCATCAGGATGAGTTGCGAGCGTATGGTGAGTCGTCCGAACAAGGGCATGAAGATACTCCCAGACGCAGTTCGAGCGGCGGCGGAGTCGAGCCACGATACGGCCGGGAAGACCAGCGCGGCAGCCACACGGATCGCTGCGCGCGCTGACGATATTACACGATTGGCGTCGTCGCGGCATGCGCTATCACGTTGCCGATGTACCTTCCGACCGCCAACGCAACACTGTCCGCGACGAGCTGCCCCAGACCCCCGGGGATTGCTGCCCGCAGACGCGCTTGGAATCCGGGCCGGGCGCATCGGCGTTGACGCCGGCCATGCCGGGTTCCACTTGGGGCGTCCAGCTCCGCTGCCCTACGCCGTCAGGGATCGGAGATCCGCGACGAGATCCTCGAACTCGCCGAGGGTGGCGCCGAGGCCGTCGATGTCGAACAGCTCCGCCTGCTGACACAGCCTCGCGCCCCAGTCCGTGAGGGCCGCATATCCGCGAGCGGCGCCAAGCTCTCCCACCCGTGCGCCGAACGCTTCGATATCCGCCATGCTAAGCGTTTCCGCCAGCTCGGCGGCGACCGGTTGCTCCGGTTCAAGCAGTGACAGCAGCTCGCGGGCGGCGTCGCCGTCGATCGCCGGCGCGGCGCCCGCCGCGGCGTCGCCCGTAGCCACGCTCTCTATCTGCGCCACGATCCCGGCGAAGTCCGACAGCAGCGGCCCAAGCGCGTCGATGTCAAAGAGCGACGCCTTCGCCGCCAACTCGTCTCCCCACGCGACGAGCGCAGTGACGCCCGACCCCTCGCCGAGCGCCTGAACCTTCTCGCCCGCCTCCGTGATCTCGTCCATGCTCAGAGTCGTCGAGAGGTCGTCGCAGGTTTCCACCAACTCGCGAAGATCCGGCAGGAGTTCGGCAGCTTGCGCGGGTGACAGGTCGATCGCCAGTTCACCAGTAGCTGCGGCGTCTTGCTCGGGGGCCGTCTCGGCGGGTGTCGACAGCTCATGCGGCAGGAATCGCATGAGCTCCGTGACCAGGTCCACCTTCCCGACAGGCTTCGTCAGGTAGCCGTCTACCAGGGCTTCCATTTGCTCGCGCTCTGCCTCCATCGCCGACGCCGTGATCGCTACGATAGGGATTGCGCTGACGTCGGGATCGGCCTTCAGCGCCTCTGTAGCCTCGATCCCGTTCATGCGGGGCATCTTCATATCCAGCAGCACGACATCCGGTCGGCTCTCCCGCGTCTTCTCGACCGCCTCTACGCCATCGCCTCCCTCGATGAACGCCAGGTCGTAACCGGCCAGGTAGCCCTTGACCAGTTCGCGGTTGACGTCGACGTCATCGACCACGAGGACCGTAGCGTAGGCGAAACGCACGAGGTCGACATCGACCGGCGCCGTGTCGTCGTCGCCTTGGAGCCCTTCGTCTGCCGCCACGCCCGGCAATCGGACGTGGAACACGCTGCCCTGACCGGCTTCGCTAGTGACGTGGATAGTCCCGGGCATCATCTCGACAAGCCGCTTCGAGATCGCCAGGCCGAGGCCAGTGCCGCCGAACGCCTCGTGGCTCTGACCTTCCTGCTGCTCAAACGCGCCGAAGATGCTATCCAACTGGTCCTCAGGCACCCCGATCCCGGTATCTTCGACGTCCAGCAGCAGATCGACCGTGCCGTCGTCGCCCGGGGGATTCTCACAGCTAATGGCGAGCCGCACGTGTCCTTCCGCAGTGAACTTGACGCCGTTGCCAATCAGGTTGATCAGCACCTGACGTAGGCGCGTCTCGTCGACGATCAGGGCGTGTGGAACGTCGTCGTCGACGTCGACCAGGAGGTCGATGCCCTTCTCCTCGGCCTTCTGACCGTAGATCGTCTGGAGTTCCACTGCCAGCGCGTGCACGTCGGCCCCGCCGAACTGAAGTTCCAGCTTGCCGGCTTCGACCTTGGACAGGTCGAGGATGTCGTTGATGAGCGTCAGGAGAGCCGCGCCGCTCGTGCGAATGGACCTGAGGTACTCGGAGTGGACGGGATCCTGGATCAGCCCGTCCAGGATCTCACTGAAGCCCAAGACCGCGTTCATCGGCGTGCGGATCTCGTGCGACATGTTTGCGAGGAATTCGCTCTTCGCGCGATTCGCGACATCGGCCGATTCGCGCGCAGCTATCAGCTCTTCCTGCGCGCGCACCCGCTCCGTAATGTCCTCCTGAACACTTACCAGGTGAGTGATTTCGCCGGAGTCGTCGGTAATCGGGGATATGGACACGCTCATCCACACGAGCCGCCCATCCTTGGTCCTATTGAGGAACTCACCATGCCACGGTTCCCCGGCCAGAACGGTCCGCCACAGACCTTCGTAGACGGATGCCTGCTGGTTGCCTGATTTCAGGATGCGCGGATTCTGCCCTATGGCTTCCTCGGCGGCGAATCCGGTGAGTTCCGTGAAGACGCGGTTCACATACTCGATTACGCCATCGCGAGACGTTATGACCACCGCCGCTGGGCTCTGTTCCACAGCTTTCGACAGCTTACGTAACTCCTGCTCCGCCTCCTTGCGTTCGCGTACGTCTCGGAACACTCCTTCGATCCCCAGCAGTTCTCCGGCGTCGGAGAGGATCAGGTGCATGTGCCCTTCTATTGGAAGCACGGCGCCGTCCTTGCGGCGCAGGGGCAGCTCCCGATTCCGTATGGAGCTTTCTTGGCGCACCTGGTCCAGCACGCGCGCTCCATCATCCCGGTCGGCGGCGAGACCGTCGGCCAGATCCAGTCCGGTCATGTCGTCCGGGGAGTCGTAGCCCAGCAGATCCGCCGCGTACGGATTGGCCAGCGTGACACCACCGTCCATGCCCACAAGCAGATAGGCGTCCTGCATGCCTTCGAAGATTCGTTGGAATCGCTCCTCCGAGACCTGCAGATCCTGTTCGGCCAGCTTGCGTTTTTCGATGTCCTGGCCCGAGCTGAGGGTAGTCGTGATCTTGCCCTCTTCGTCGCGCATCGTCAGCAGGAAGGCGCCCACGCCGAGAACCACGCACACAACGATCGTGGCGCCCGCGATTCCGGCCCCGCGCGTGTAGGGAGCGCGGATCTCGGCGACGTCGATCTTCGCCACGATGCCGAGGCCAAGCTCCGCGACCGGTTCGTGGGCCGCGAGCACGCGTATGCCGTCATAGTCCTCTCCGATGAACACGCCCGATTCGCCCAAGAGGGCGCGACGCATGGGCGTCGCGCGTTGTCCCGAGAATGAGACGGAGGTGTCCACTCCCATCTGTCGAGACCGCAGCAGAAAGACGATCTGGTTGCCCGTACGCTGCCCTAACAGGAATTCGCCCGTCCGTCCGAAACCTGTGAAGCGCGTGTGCGCCTCCCGGATCTGTGACAGCGTTGCGGCAAACGCCCCACCCGTGATGGCCTGCGCGCTGTGCTCGGCATCGAACCTACCGATCGCCTCAATGGTAGAGGCCTGGCTCCGCGCCATGTACGCAAGCCACGCGCCCTGGTCTCTGACGGCCATCCGGTACAGCACGAACAGCGTGCCGCCAGTGATGACAGACACGATGGCGACGATGATCACGATCAGCCAGCCCAGCCGTGATTGCTGCTTCATCAGTGTTCCTTAGGTCGAGCTGAGCACTCGGCTAGATCCCTGGCCGCACTACGCAGGGCGATGCCCTCTCCGGTGCCCGGATGCCAACTCCCCGCCGTGGACTCCCAGTATCCGCCTCTCGCAGCAGGTCTAGGGCGTGGAGATCTGCCACTCGGCAGGTACGAACTGCCCGTCACGCACGACGGCAACGAACGCCGGCTTTAGGCAGTCGCCGTTCTCGTCGAAATAGGTCGCCCCAGTGATGCCACGGAACGCGGTCTCGGGGGATGTCGTTTGGGCGAATCGGTCGCGGATGCGGATCCGGTCGGCGCCCACTTGGTCGATGGCATCGAGCACCTGATTGGCCGCATCGTATGCCAGGGCGGCCCACGTGTCCGCAGGCCGACCGTACGCCTCGAAGAAGCGCTGTGCGAACTCCTCCACCTCGACGCCGCCCACTTCTGGGTGGACGATGAACGGCGTCATGATCATCATGCCCTCGACTGCTTCACCGCCCACGTCGAACAGCGCTTCAGACAGGACGCCGTCCCCGCCGATGAACGGCGTCGCCAGACCCCTGCTCCTCGTCTCCTTGGCGATGAGGGCCGCCTCGTTGTACAGCCCGGGGATGAAGATGATCTCGGGTCCGAGGGCGTGGAGAGCGTCGACCGCTCCAGAGAAATCGAGCGCTGCCTGGCGGCTATACGCCTCGACGCCGACAACGTTGAGCCCGACACGGCCGGCCTCGTCGACAAAGGCGGTCTTCAGTCCGGCGCCATACGCGTCGTCGTCGTACATGACGCCTACACGGCTCAGCCCAAGTGAGCCAAGGATGTACTGGGCGACGGTGCGCGCCACGAAGTCGTCGCTGTAGAGATTCCGGAACGTCCAATCCGATCCGCGACAGACATCGACGTTGGTCGACCCCGGCGAGAACTGGAGCACTCCCGCGTCGCGATACACCGGCTTCCCGGCCAGCGAGCACGCCGAGTTGTAGTGACCAATGACGGCGAGAATGGTGTCGTCGCCTGCGAGCCGGTTCGCAACGACTGCGGCTTGGTCGGGGTCCGCGCCGTCATCGCCGAGAACGAGTTCGATGCGGCGGCCGTCGATCCCGCCTTGCCCGTTCCTCTGGATCATCGCCAACCCGGCGCCCATGCGGATCTGTTCCCCTAACACCCCGCTGCTACCGGTGAGGGGAGCCGCAACGCCTATGCGTATCGTGGCCGGGCCGACGTCTTGATCGCATCCGGGCCCGACGCACAGCGTACCCGCGAGGCACGCCACCAAGGCCGCCGTCTGGATGACCGATCTCGCAAGGGGCAGAGCCGTCATCGGCGCCCTCCAGGTCAATGAGCGTGTGGCCCAGACCGGCCAGCACATCAGCTCGGTCGCTGCTGGCGTATCACGGCTTCGCGAACTTCATGGCGAAGAGCGACTTCCCCTGGCGGAACCGGTACGCGAGTTGGCCGGCATGGTCAGTGACGACCCTCTTCGCGTAGTAGAGGTCCAGCGCCCGCTTCGGATCCTCGCCTTCGTGCTCGTGCTCGGCGTCAAACAGGCCCTCGCGCCATTCGGCGGTTATCCCAGGATCAGGGCTCTGGATGCCGACGTAGATAGCGTCGTTGTCGTCATAGGTAAGGATCTGGATGGCGGGCGTCGTCCCCGGGTCGCTCTCTCGCTGAAGCTGTGCGGCGTAGTCGACAAGCTTCCGCCAGGCGTTTGTGAGGCGACCTCGGTCGGCCCGGATCGCGCCGGTGTACCGTACGTCCGTGTCGATGGTCACCTCGGTGCCCGGCGTCTGCTCCAGAGTCCATGTGCGGACGAACTGATCGACGATATTGGGGAGGTCGAGGGCGCCAAGCTCAAGCCCCATCTCCTCCTGCGTGATGTCGGCGATCTCGATCAGTCGCGTCAAATGCGCTTCGACCAGGCGCTCAATCGTGGCTGCCCGCGTCTTGTTCGGATCGTCGTCGTCGAGCCCGCGTGTGAGCCATTCGGCCTGCGCCCGTATCCGTCGGGCATCCTCGGCATAATCATCGACGAATGCCGGCGTAGCCTTGCCCAGCAGGGCCCACTTGAGGTTCCGGTCACGCTCCGCGATCGCCTCCTCGGCGCGCCTTTCGGCCTCCTTCTCGTGCGCTCGCAGCGCGACGTGTGTGCGCACGCGAACGAGGAGTTCCCTACGATTGCACGGCTTGCTCAGGTAGTCCACGGCCCCGAGATCCAACCCGCGCACTATGTCGTCGGTGTCCGTCCGCGCCGTCAGAAAGATGACAGGAATGCCGCGTGTGCGATCAGCCGCCTTGAGGCGTTCACACGTCTCGTACCCATCCATCTCGGGCATGTTCACATCGAGAAGGATGAGGTCCGGCAGGACCGTCTCGACCACCTTGAGCGCCGCCACGCCGTTCTGGGCGACGTTCAGTTGGTAGCCCTCCTCCCGGAGCATCGTGCCGAGTACCTGGATGTTCTTCGTGTTGTCATCGACGATGAGAATGCGCGCTCCCGTATCCTGGTCACTCATCCGCCGTCCCAATCATCGTGTGGCGTGCGCGTGTCGCTCGCCTGGACAGTTGTGGCTCCGGGCCTTGCCGCCGCGTGCGACCGGTTGCATTGAGCATCACCTTCTGCTCGCGTGCATCCGTGCCTCGCGTTGCCGCACGCGCCGCGCTGACAACGGGCCTGTTTGGCGAGGCATAATCGCTCCATCAGTTATAGCCGACTTCGCGGATTCAGACGGCCCGCCATATGTGACCGCTCTCCGTGTCCGTCATCCGCGCTTTCGGCCTGTCCGCGCTGCGTACGGCGCGCCCAAGGCCATTGCTATGCCCGTGTCCCCGTCGACGCGGCACGTCGGGTGGGATCGGTGGACGCGCCTGGCGATCGCGCCGATGAGGAAACATAGGCACATGACGCATTGTGGAACGCTTGTCGTGGGCGCGATCCTGCACGATCTGGCCGACTACGGCAACCGGCGGCATGTCACTCAGATGACGTCTCGCGGCGTTCCTGCCATCGGCGGATCGCGTCCTGCTTAGTCTCTTGCCAACCCGTCCAACTCTTCTCGCCCTCGTAGCGTACGATGTCGTGGATCGTCGCGCGCGGCTGGTACGTGATGTAGTTGCCCGTGTGCCACGCGAGGTTCCGGTAAATCATGAAGTCCCCCGGCCCCAAGTGCCCCTGCACGGCCCCGGGGAACTCGCGGCAGTGCGCCAGGTATAGGCGCTCGGCCTCTGTGTTCGACAGACCTTCGTCGGGCTTCCGCAGCCATGCCTGTCCGGTGGTCTGCTCCTCGCCCGGCATGTCCCACTGCCGCAGATGGCTTCCCGGCACGTACCACGTGCACGACTCCGCGTAGATGGCGCAGTTCACCTGGTTGTAGTGGCGCAGGTCGTACCAGGCTTCGGCTAGCTTGGCGGCGACGATCTCGTCGCGCGCCTCCGGCGGAACCTCGACGACGCCGTCGCGATGCCACCCGATGTTCCACGGATGGTCCGCAGGCTCGGTGAGCAGGCCCATGATGTCCACATGCCCGTGCGTGTAGTCCGGCCCCAGCAGCGACGTGATCGCGTCCCGCAACTCGGGCAGCTCGCAGTAGTCGTGGAACGGGCGAAGGTCGAGATCGGCGCCATGGCGCGACAGCGGCTGGATGCGCTGCGTCTGGGGGCCGTTCAGCTTGTGGGCCAACGCGCGCGCTTTCTCCGCCTCGATTCGCAGGTCGCGCAGCAGCGCGGGCGGCACGATCTCGCGCATGATGAGGTACCCGCGGGACAGGTACTCGTTGACCATGGATTCCTCGAACCGGAACGGCATCTCCGAATCCTCCTGGCTTGCAGCGTCGTGGCTCAGACGCTCTACATGGGGGGCCGGCTGACTCGTAGCGCCTTGACGTCGGGCCGCTCGCCGGCCGCGACGATCTCCAGCGTGTGCGCGCCGTTGGACATGCCCTGCGCGAGGATCGTCTCCGTCTCGATCGACGGGTCGTCGGCCGTGGGCGTGCTGTACGCGTCGGCGAACAGGGGGGCGACGCTCCACGTCACCTCCCAGCCGTCCGGTGTGGGCCTCTCGGACACCTTGCGGTCGAACGCGAAGACCCAGTCCTCTGGCTCGATCACGACGCGGCCGCTGGCGGAGACGAACTTCTCGTGCGCCCTGCCGCCTCCGTCCGGGCCCGTGACGGAACCTTCGACGGTGAAGCTGAAGTTCTCATGTGCGTCGTCGAACCCGCGGACCGTCAGCGTCCAATCCTCGAGGACCGGCGGCGACGTCCAGGTGAACTTCTGGATGGCGGGCCATCCGATGTGCGGCGTGCCGCTGGCACGCGTGAAGGTGTACAGCTCGGGGTACTCGCTGGGCGGGCGGCCGTCCACCCGGACCTTTGCCTCGCCTCCGGGTGTCTCGCCTGCAATTGCCGTCACACGGTTCCCGTCGAACGGCAGCGCGAGGACCCCGTCGCTCCAGTCGATGTCGCGACCCACCTCGTACGTGCGCACGGGCCGATCCGACGCGTCTGGCTCGTCGTCCGGGAGGACACGGAGGAAGCGCTTCAGCAGTTCAGCCATGAGCCACTTCCCGTGCTCGTTCAGGTGCACGGCGTCCGTGAGCAAGTCGGATGGATCGAGTCCATGTGTTGTGAGGTAGTGCGCCCACTCCGTGCGCTGGGGCTGTAGCGCGCAGCCGTAGGCATCCGCGATGCGCGGGAGATGCCAGTAGTTCATCTGATCGGCCCAGTTCTCCTGCGCGTCGAGCGTATCCGCGCGGTCGCCCGGCCACGCATTCGCGTGGTCGGTTTGGATGATGATCTCGGCGGTCGTGCGGCTGCGTATCTCGCGGATGATCTCCTCGTATTGCACGTGGCTGCCGTACACGTGGAACACGAGCAGGTCGGGGTAAAACGGCAAGGCATCGTAGTGCATCGTGCGGACGAGCCGCGGTGAACTGAATCCGCCGAGGGCGAGGTTCGCCGTGACGAAGTTCGTGTGGGGATAGGTCTGTCGCAGGTACGCGTCCACCTGTTCGGACCATCGCTGACCCACGATGGACTGGCCGTAGTAGAGGATGCGCACGGTGTTCCGCTTGGTGGGCGCGCTTGTCGCCATCAGCTTCATGCTGCGCTGTATCCGCGCGCCGTACGCGGACGTGTCGGGCGGATCGGGCAGCGGAGGGTAGGCGGTGTCACCGGTGGATCGCGGGAGTATCAGCGGGTTGAGCATGTCGTCGCATCCCGTGGCAGCGCGGCGGACGGCCTAGAAGCGATCCGACCACCACATGTATGGCGTATCCAGCGGGAACATCGCGTCGAGCACGCGCGCCGCGTCGTCCGACATCGACACATCGTCGTCGAGCGAGATCGTCCGGGCGTCGCGGTAGCCCACGAGCAGTTGCAGCAGGCGATCCTGCGGAATCTCTGCGATCAGCTCGGAATCGGGTCCGCTGCCGCCCGCTACGGACACGGCGCCGTCGCGGACGCGCAGCGTCACGTTGCCGATGTCGGTGCGTAGCGCAATGGCGCCTTCCCAGCCGAGAAGAGCGACTCGACCCGTCATATAGTCCGTGAGCTTCTCGAAGAGCGGCGTCAGCCGGATGAGCCGCATCATCCCGCCGCCGCTGTTGGATGTCCACTGGCGATGCTCACAGCCGTAGTGGCGAAGATACATCGCGAGCGGGTCGTCCGGCGGGCAGCAGGCCGTGACGCGGTCGTGTCCGGCGTCGGTGGCCCTGCGCGCGAGATACGACGCTATGCTCGGGAGGGCGGAAGGCGTCGTGAATCCCGCCTCAGCGACACGCGTCCGCTCCGGGTCACCGACCATATTCAGGTAGGCGATCGCCGCCCCGTCTTCGCCCAGGAGCACTTTTCCGTCCGCGTCCTCGTCCCAGTCGGAGCCCTTCTCGAAGTCGGTCCAGTAGTGGGCTCCTCGCACGGCGGCGCAGCTTCGCGAGGCGTTTCCCGCGGTGTACATCCCCAGCACCGCTTCTCGATGGGTTCCGGGGTGGTAGTCGACCGCCTCTACCGGCGTCGCCGCAGGCAGATGCGCGGTGTTTACGCGCAGTTCATGCGACGCTATCGCGGTGATGTATCCCCACCGCTCGTAGAAATCGGAGATGCCGAAGAGCATCCCGATGTCCTGGTCGTGCTCGGCCATGTAGTCGACCGAGTCGGCCATGACCCGTGCGGCGAAGCCCCGCCTCTGATACTCGTCGTTGGTCCCAACGCCGCCGATGCCGCCCATCGTCACCGTGGCGGACCTCAGGCGCATGTCGAAGTGGAAGAGCCACAGACGGCTCACGTCCTCGCCGTCGAGGCTTAGGGCGATCTTTGTCACGCGATCGTCGTCACGCGTCCGTTCGAGTATCGGGTCCTCGGTCATGCGCTCCGGTTCTCCCGCCTGGCTACTTGACGCGCCCGCGGCCGGCGATGCGCCACACGTGCTCGACCTCGTCGCCCCTGATCGCGACCAGTTCATCGTGCAGGTTGCTGGTCATGCCCTGGTGCAGGGGTATGACGGACAGGCGCTCCCCGACGTAGAAGTGGCGGTCGCACTCGGACGTGTCGACGTGGCCGTGCTCGACGGACATCGCGCTTATCTTCGCGTCCGGCTGCTCGATGATATGACCGTAGGGCGAGGGCGGATAGCTCGTGAACGACTTCTGACCCGCGTCGATGATGATACGGTCGGTCGTTGGCACACTGACGATGGTGACGATCATCCGCAGGGCGCAACGTTCCGCGTTCAGGTCTTCGGACCGTCCGAGACGCGTCATGCCCTCGTACGCGTATGATCCGCTACGGGTCTCGGTGCATCCCATCTCGCGCGACGCTCGCTCCGACCCGGTGCCTCCGCCGCTGATGATGTCCGCTTCCATCCCCGCGGCTCCCAGGGACTCCACGGTTTCGTCGATAAAGGCTCGCGCGGAGGCCCGGCTCGGATAGGTCATAACGCCGGCGAACGTCACGCCGGTTGTGGACTCGATGTGCTGGGCCAGCATCGTGACGGCGGCCGGGCTTTGCACGCCGCAGCGCCGCGACCCGGTGTCCATCTCGACGAGCAGTGGAATCTCGATCCCTGCGACATCCGCCGCGTGTGCTATCCCGTGGGCCGTGTCCGCCGAGTCCACCGCCACGGTGATGCGCGCGCGTCGCGACAGGTTCACGAGACGCTCCAGCTTCGGCTTGCCTACGATGTTGTAGGGGATGAGGATGTCGTCAAGGCCGCCGTCCACCATCGCCTCGGCCTCGCCGAGCTTCTGGCAGGTGATCCCGCGCGATCCGGCCGCCACCTGCATGTGGGCGATCTCGGGCGTTTTGTGCGTCTTCGTGTGCACGCGCTGCGTTATGCCGATGTCCTTGCACAGAGCCGCCATCCCCGCGATGTTCCTCTCCAGGACATCAAGGTCCACTACCAGGGATGGCGTATCCAGTTCGCTGGTCCGCATCCGGCCTCTCCACGTTGGGGTCGGTGTCGCTTGGGAGTCGTGATTGTATCGCATACCGCGCAGCGCGCCGCAAGCGACGTCTGCCGCCAGCGCGCCGAGGGGTGACCGCGGCCGGCCGCACACCGGGGACGGTGACCGGCCACGGTAGGGGCGTTCGGCTAGAGACTTTCCGCCTCCGGCGTTACAGTAGCGGATATCTCGGCCCACGCACACGTCAACCACGGCGGAAGCGACCACATGGACACGATCAACTGGGGAATCCTAGGCACGGGGGGTATCGCGCACAAGTTCGCGAACGGGCTGACGGCCCTCGACGACGCCCGCCTGCTGTCCGTGGGGTCCCGGAGCCAGGCGACCGCCGACCGATTCGCCGACGAGTTCGACGCGACGAACCGCCACCCGAACTACGCGGCCCTCGCGGCCGACCCCGACGTACACGCGATCTATATCGCCACCCCGCACGATAGTCACTGCGAGAATACCGTCCTGTGCTTGGAGGCCGGCAAGGCGGTCATCTGCGAGAAGCCGTTCTCGATCACACTCGCCGAGACGGACCGCATGATTGCGGCGGCGCGGGACAACGGCGTCTTCCTCATGGAGGCTATGTGGACGCGGTTCCTGCCCGTCCTCGTGGAGCTGCGTCGCCGCGTCGCCAGGGGCGATATAGGCGAGCCGCGCATGTTGAGCGCCGACTTCGGGTTCCGCGTGGACACGCCCGACCCCAGCGGCAGGCTGTTCAACCCGCAACACGGCGGCGGCGCGTTGCTGGATGTGGGTGTTTACACCGTCTCGCTCGCCTCGATGCTGTTCGGCGCGCCATCGCGGATAGCATCGCTGGCGAACCTCGGCGACACCGGCGTCGACGAAGAGGCGGGCATTGTGCTGGGGCACGGCGGCGGCGAGATGGCGGTGCTGTACACCGCGATACGCGCGACGACGCCCCAGGACGCGGTCCTGATGGGCACGCGCGGGTCCATACGTATACATTCGCCGTGGTGGGTCCCGACCGCGATGACCGTGCAGGCCGGTGGCGCCGAGGAGACCGTCGAGCTGCCGTACGAAGGCAACGGATACAACTACGAGGCCGCCGAGGTGATGGCGTGCCTCCGCGCGGGGAAGACGGAAAGCGACGTCATGCCGCTCCCCGAAACCCGCGGCGTCATGCGTACCCTCTGTGACATCCGCGAGCAGTGGGGCCTGCGCTACCCGGCGGACGGGTGAACCATGGCGTACGACCTGCTCACGTTCTCGCGCGAGATAGACTCCGAAGTGACCCTCAGGACGCTCCGCGCGCGCGACGCTACGGCGCTGTACGCCCTCATCGACGGGAACCGCGCGCATCTGCGCGAGTGGCTGCCGTTCGTCGACGACGCTCAGGACGTGACCGACACGCAGCGCTTCATACTCGAAGCCGCGCAGCTCGCCGACGACCAGAAGAGCATGGCGGCAGGCATCTGGGACGGCGGAATACTCGCAGGCGTGATCGGGCTGATGGAGATCAGCGTACGCAACAGGAAGGCCGAAATCGGCTATTGGCTCGCCGCAGAGCACCAGGGACGCGGGCTGGTGACGCGCGCGTGTCGCGCGCTCATCACGTATGCCTTCGACACCGTCCGCCTGCACCGTGTCGAGATCTACTGCGCGCCCGAAAACACGCGCAGCCGCGCGATCCCCGAGCGGCTGGGGTTCGTGATCGAAGGCACGCTACGGGAGGCGGAGTGGCTATACGACCACTATGTCGACAACGTCCTCTACGCGATGTTGGCTCCAGCCTGGGACGCCTCGTCGTAGCGCCGCCTGCGCTCTCGGACCGTGCGGCGCGGAATCTCCTCGCATTCCGTGCGCATCGCGTGTTCGTGAGGTAGACTCCAATCGAGTTTCTTGGCTGGCGCCCGTACCTCTCGGGAGTGGTTGCCTCGCGAAGGGCGAACGCATGTCGAAGCAGGAAAAGATTACCCGGCGGCGCGCCTCGCGGGTGCTGCTCCCGCTTGCGCTGATTCTCACCGGCGTTGGCTGGCTCGCCATCGGGCTTGCCTTGGGCCCCAGGACAGTCTGTCGGC
>NYZG01000163.1 GCA_002687025.1 Candidatus Poribacteria bacterium | reverse complement strand
CCGACGGACGCCCGTACGCCGGCCTTCGCAGCCAGATGCACGACGGCGCCCACCTCGCCGGACGCGAACACGTCCGCGAGCGCGTCGGCGTCGCGGACATCAGCCTCGACGAACGCCACGTTGGGGAGCGCCTCCCAGGCGGCGACGTGAGGCTCCTTAGCGGAGCGAGCGTAGTAAGGGTCGAAGTTGTCTAGGGCGGGGACACGACGACCATCGGCCGCGAGCCGATCGACCACATGCGACCCAATGAAACCCGCCGCTCCCGTGACCAAGACGTGGCGCGGAGCCGTATCTGTCACCGATTCTGCCCTCGGACAAGCAACGCGGAGATGATCGCGCAGGCCGCGTACAGCAATGCGAACGCGCCCATGAGCGTGCGCGCTTCCACGGTGAATCCCGTGGCCGCCCGTAGGATGCTGACGCTGAACACCATCACGACGCCGAGGTCGCGCCAGAAGAACACCGCTCCGAGCGCCGCCGGACGTTCCTCCGGCCGCGTCACGTCACCGATCAACGCCGTGGCGATCGGCGGCACGAGCCCGCCCTGCAATCCTAGCATCAGGGCCGCGACGGAGGCACTCCATCCCGACGGATATGCCACCGCGATGCCCACCCCCAGCGCGCTCACGCCAAACGACACGAGCAGCACGTGGCCACGCCCCCAACGGTCCGAGAACGGACTTCCCGTGATGCTCAGGACCGACCGAGCGAGCGGGGAGAACGCGGCGGCGCTCAGGACCGACAGCGTCACGGTCTCCCGCAGGTAGCTCGGGTAAACGGAGAGCATGAGACCGAAGCCGATCGCGCCGGAGAACATCAGAAACGCGGCCATGCGCAGCTCCGGTCTGCGCAGGACCAGCAACGGGTTGCCCGCGCGCGTTGGTAGCCGCGAGTCGTCTGGACGGACCCGCGTGAGCACCGCGACCCCTACGAGCATCACGCCCGCCGTCGCGACAAGCCGCCATCGCTCGCCGACGATCGGTGACGCCGCCGACCGCGTCAGCGCGTCGAAGATCACGACGCCTGCGGCGAACCCGGCATTCGTCCCCGCGTAGAACAGCCCAGTCGCCGAACCGTAACGCGTCTTCCTAGCGGCCGAGAGGAGGTGCGTGCCGCTTGTGATCCACATCGACGCGGCGCCCCAGCCCCACGCGGCCGCGGCCGCGAAGCAGAGCCACGTCGCCCAGGCCGCGCCGTCTGAGTAGCTCGCGACGAGGATCGCCACGACAAACGCCGGATATGTTCCGGCGCCGAGGAGGATCGACCGGTAGCCGCCCAGACGGATCAGCGTGTGCGAGACCAGCAGCCGCCATATCGCGAACGACACGTACACGGTCGCCAGGAGCGCCTGCGCCGCGGATTCATGCCAGCCCAGCGTCTCGCGCAGGTAGTTGACGAGGAACTGTTGGTGCGACGCGCCACAGAAGAGGAAGGCGAATCCGACGGCTAGCCATACGACCTGGCGTGTGATGACGCGGCTCCAACTGCGGGACGCGCCGCCAGGCCCTCAACTAGCGGCCAGGCGTAGTCACGGGAGCGAACAGATTCACGCTGAACTGCTGGCGGCCGTCGAGCCACCGGCGGCGAACTTCCCACCCGGCCCGTCGCGCGATGTCGTCGATCTGGTCGGTGGCGTATTTGTAGGAGTTCTCGGTGTGGATCGTCTCGCCCTCCGCGAACTCGACCTCGAGTCCCAGCACCGCGACCCGCGCGGTTTGCGCCTCGCGGCTCACGAGGTGCATCTCGACGCGCCCCTCGACATCGTCGTAGCGCGCGGCGTGTCGGAACGCGCCCAACTCGAAGTCGCCGCGAAGTTCGCGATTCACGCGTTCGAGGACGTTCATGTTGAAGGCGGCGGTGATGCCCTGCGAGTCGTCGTACGCGCGCTCCAGAACGTCCGCGTCTTTCCGCAGGTCCATGCCGATCAGCATCGCGTCACGCACGCTGACATTGGCGCGGATCGCGGACAGGAACACCACGGCCTCGTCGGGCGACATGTTGCCGATGTTCGATCCCAGGAAGAGGATGAGGCGCGCCTTCTCGGCTTCTCCGCGCAGCCTGCGGATGCCCTCGGCGTATTCGCCTTCGATGCCGTCGATGGTCAGGCGCGGGAAATCTACACTGAGCGCGCCCGCGCTGTCGTCGAGCGCGGCCCGCGAGATGTCGATCGGACGGTAGTGGAGGGTGTCCTGCCGCGCGAGGATGGCTTCGATGACGTGGCGCGTCTTGGTAGCGCTCCCGCTGCCCAGCTCCACGAGCGTCACGGGTCCATCGAACTCGCTCACGATGTCCGACGCCGACGCCGCCAGAATCTCCGCCTCTGCGCGCGTCAGGTAGTACTCGGGCAGCTCGCAGATCGCCTCGAAGAGCTGCGACCCCTTGGCGTCGTAGAAATACACGCACGGCAGCGTCTTGGGCGTCGAGGTGAGCCCCCGACGCACGTCCTCGGCGAACGTCTCCCGTCGGGCATCTCCATCGGTCGCGACGACTCGTATACGCGGTTCGGTCACTGTTCCCCCTCGATCGGTCGATGCCTATCCCGTTTCGGGCCTCAGACGTAGCCCCTTCGAGACGAGGCCTCGCTCGCCGAGCTCGAACACGCCCTGCGTCACGAGCGCCAGACCCGCGGCCGGGAGCGCCCCTTCAAGTATGAGCCCGAAGTCGTCGAGCCGGATACCCGTGAGTATAGGTTGGCCATATCCACCCGCGCCGACGAACGCGCCCAGCGTCGCGAAGCCCACGAGCTGCACGGCCGCGATTTTCACGCCCGCGAGTATCGAGGGCATCGCCAACGGCAACTCGACGAGCCGCAGTCGCGCTCCCGAGGAGAGACCCAGCGCCGTCGCCGATTCCCAGGTGGACGCCGGGATCGACCGGATGCCGTCGCAGGTGTTGCGGACCATCGGCAACAGGCTGTAGAGGAACAGCGCGAGGATCGCGGGCGGCGCGTTGATCCCCACGAGCGGGATCATCAGAACGAGGAGCGCGAGCGCAGGCACCGTCTGTAGGATACCCGTCAGCCCAAGCGCGATCTGTCCCGCTACCTCATGCCGGGACGCTATGATGCCCGTCGGGACAGCGATCGCGATTCCGGCAGCGAGAGCGACGAGCACGAGCAGCAGGTGCGCCGATGTGTTTCGCCCGAGCCGTTGCAGCCACGTGTCCACGACGACAACGCTGTCCACCTGGAACGTGGTCGCCAGGAAGTCCGCGGCGACGCGCCCCTCCGGGATGCGCGCGAGCCTCGCCCGGGCGTTCATGCCGATCATCTCGGCCTCGGGCACGCGACCCTCCAGGCGCCGGAACGCGGTCGCCACCTCCGGCGCGCGATGTTCGAGGTCCGACCGATACACGACGACAGCTTCGTACGGCGGGAAGAGGGACAGGTCGTCTCGCAGTACTCTCAGCTCGTAGTATCGAATCTCGGCGTCGGTTGAGTAGAGGTCGGTCACGGCGATGGCGCCCTGCTCGATGCCGCGGTACGCCAGGTCGTGGTCCAACCCTCTGACGCGCTTGTGCGGGAGCGCGTAGTGGTCGCGCAGCGCGGGCCATCCGTCGCCACGGTCCATGAACTCGTTCGTGAAGCCGAGGTCGAGGTCCGGATGGTCGCGCAGGTCGGAGATCGCGGTGATGCCGTGTTCGGCGGCGACATCCTCGCGCATGCCGAGGGCGTACGTGTTGTTGAATCCGAGAGGCCGCGTCATCACAATGCCCTGCGCGGCGAGCGCGGCGCGGATCTCGTCCTCGGTAGTCGCGCCCGAATCCGCGAGGATCTCCTGACTAAGTGTGCCGGTGTACTCGACGTACGCGTCGATGTCTCCGCGCTGCAACGCGTTCCACAGGATGCGCGTCCCGCCCAACTGAGTCTTGTGCTCCGCGACGGCGCCCGCGTCCGCGGCCAGACGCGCGAGCAGCTCGCCGAGGATCACGTTCTCGGTGAACGCCTTTGACCCCGTCGTAATCGCGGTCTGGGCGAGTGCGGTGGCCGCTCCCAAGCTCAGCAGAAGGGCGAGGGCGAGGACGGCGAAGCGCGGCGACCCCTTCATGCGTCGGCACCCTCCCGAGCCATCTGTTGCGCGCGCACGAAGTCGCCCACGAACGCCTCCGCAGGCTCGTCGACGAGCGAACCGAACGGCCCCTCCTGCACCAAGCGGCCGTCGCGGAGCAGGACGATGGCGTCGCCGAAGTAGCGGGCCTCGCGAAGGTCGTGCGTGACCATCACGACGGTCTTGCCGAGGGTGCGGAAGATGTCGCGCAGCTCCTGCTGCAGGTCGGCGCGGATCATCGGATCGAGGGCGCCGAGGGGTTCGTCCATCAGCAGCACGTCGGGGTCGAGCATCAGCGCTCGCATCAGGCTGACCCTCTGACGCTGCCCACCCGAGAGCTGCGTCGGGAACCGGTCGAGCCCGTCCGCTGGGAACTGCGTGAGCGCTGACAGTTCCTCCGTGCGGGCAGTCACGCGGTCCGCCGACCACCCCAGATGCGACGCCATGAGCGAGACGTTCCGGCGCGCGGTGAGATGCGGGAACAGGCCGCCATCCTGGATGACGTACCCCATGCGGTGGCGGAGCGCGGTCACGTTCGCGGCAGTGATTGGCGCGTCGCCGAAGCGGACCTCGCCGCGGTCAGGCGTCAGCAGACCGACCATCAGGCGCAGGAGCGTCGACTTGCCACAGCCGCTAGGTCCGATGAGGACCGTCGTGGAACCGGCGGCGACGTTGAAAGACACGCCCGCGACGGCCGCGACGCCGTCGAACGTCTTGCTGACATCGCGCATTTCGAATGCTGGCGACAGTTCGTCGGTCGGCGGCATACGGGTCCAAGCGGCGGACGATTGCGGGATTCATTGGCGTGCGCACAGTATGGGCGGCCGAGGCGTCGGCGTCAACACACGCTAGGGCACAGCTTCGACGGCGTGGAGCGCGCGCAGTTCGGCCCTGGCCGTGACCGCGTATGCCCCTGTCGGCGACCGCTCCAGCAGCCGTTCGTACGCGATGGCGGCCTCGGCGCCATCATCGCGCACAACGTGGAGGCGGCCGAGTTCGAGCAGTGCGCGATCCGCCAGATGACCCTCCTGCGCGGCCAACTGCGCGTAGGCGTCCGCAGCGGCGGCGTAATCCGCGGCCTGGCTGGCGAGATCGGCGAGCAACAGCAGGGCGTCCTGGGCCACCGGCGCCGTGGCGGCCGCGCTGACGACCGCCGTGCACTCGCGCATCGCCCCCTCGTCGTCTCCTGCCGCCCGCAGACCCAGTGCGCCAACGTACGACGCGAGCGCGGCGCCCTGGCCGGCGTTCGCCTGTATCAGAGTCATACGCGCGAGCGCGTCGTTCGCCCAGGGGGACGATCCGTACGTCCGTGCGACGATCATGTAGGCGTCGGTGGCCTCGTCGTATCGCCCCTGGCGCAGCCGCAACTCGCCGAGAACGTACCTGGCGCGGGAGGCCGTCGCGGGAGCGCCCCACGAGCCGCGCGTGAGGACGGCCTCGGCTTGCTCGTACGACCCCATGAGCATGTGGGCCTCCGCGATTAACAGATCCAGCTCCAAGCGCGACCGCGCGAGTCGCGGATGCGCGCGCGCCGCGGCCAGATGGGTCATCGCGGCCTGTGGGTCGTGCGCGCCGTACATCAGGGCGCGAGCCAGAGATGCGTCCACGTCGGGAACCTGCGCGCGGGTAGCGTCCGCGGCAATCGCGGCCCGGTACGCGGCGACCGCCTCGCCGACGCGGTCCTGCCGTTCCATCGCCTGTCCCATCCTCGACCACCATGCCGAAACGCCCGGGGCCTGCGGATGCAACTCGACGAGCGACGCGAGGAACGTCTCTGCCGCCGCGTCCTCGCCACGCGCCTCCAAGGTCGATGCGTATTGCGCCATGGCGACGCCGCTGTCGGGCGTCACGCCCGCGAGCCGCTCGAACCACGTCAGGCTGCCGGTGTAGTCCTCTGCCATGAACCGCGCCTCTGCCAGCGTCAGGAGAGCAGTGGGGTCGCTGAGGAACCGTTCTCCCGCCTCCGCGCGCACGACCGCCTCCATGTCGTCGAAGGCGCGCGTCGCCTCCTTTGCGGGGTACAGCTCCGCGATCGCGGCGAGCACGGGCGTACGCGCCGCCGGCGCCATCCCGAGCCGAAGCAGCGACCGCACATACACCGACAGGGCTCCCGCTATGTCGCCGCGTATCTTGTCCACCTCGGCCAGCTGCGTGTACAGGTACGCCACTCCCGGCTGGAGCGCGATGGCCGCCTCGTAGCGGGCAGCGGCCTCCTCATAGAAGCCGTGCTGTTTGAGTAGATGGGCGATGCGTTGGTGCGTCGAGTACGTTGGCGCGCCCGATCCCGACATGCGCTGCCACGCGTCACGGGCTCGGGGGCGGTCGCCACTGCGGATATACGCCGTGCCCAGGCTCTCTAGTAGCTGGAGATCGTCGGGGCGCCTCTCCAGCGCGCGTTCGAGCATGCGGACGGCGTCCTCGTACCGTTCCTGACCGGCGTACACCTCGGCGAGCTGCCCGAGGACCTGCGAGTCGTCCGGGGTCGCCGACACGTACTTCCCTAGCAGCGCCTCCGCCTCGTCGGTTCGCGACTCGCGCAGCAGGTTGTCGATGAGCTGACGTAGGGCGGATCGGTGGTATACGGATTTCGGGTAGTCGTCCAGGAACGTGGAGTACGCCCGGATCGCGTCCTCGTATCGCTTCTCGGCGTACAGGTAGTTGCCGATGAGGTAGTGCGCCATCTCGGACGCGCGAGTGCCGGGGTACATGCGCATCACTTCCTCGCACATCTGCCCGGCTTCACGGTATTGGTACCGCCGCACGTAGAGATTGCCCCACGAGGATACCCCCTGGTTCGCGTACGTATCGTCGGGGTCGAGGGCGATGAGCTTCGCGTAGTACACCCGCGCCTGTTCGTCGTGCGCCGCCTGACCATGGGCTTGCGCCAGGCGCAGATACGCCCGTTTCATCTGGGCGCTCTGGGGGTAAGCCGCGATGAACGCCTCGAACGCGTCGACGGCGTCGGGCCACCGGCGTTCGGAGTATGCCTTCTCCGCCGCCTGTAGCGTCGCGGCCTCGTCTGCGGGAGCCTGCGCCGCCGCGACGATGACGCATGTCGCCAGGAGCAGAGCCAATGCCGAAACGCGCGCTAGTGTTCGGCGGGAGCTCGTGTTTCGCGACGCAGGTTCGGTTGGGGCGTCGCTTAGGCTACATCCTGGACCCCATGCCAACCTTCCCCTGCAAGGCGAAGGCATTCGTGTGGCCCCGTGCGCCGTGTTATATGCAGAGCCATCGCTGTGGGTAGCGCTAGTCAAGCCCGCCTCCGGTATCCGCCAGGGCGCGGAAGTAGGCGCGCACCTGCGCGCGGTACGCCTCGGGGGCCTCGGCGTCGGCAGAGCGCAGGAGCTTTTCGCCGAACTGGTCGCGCACCTGCGACCACTCGTCGCGCTCGACGCCCTCTTGCAGCCCGAAGATCCTCTCGGCGATCTTCGCCTTTCGGCTCTTCCCGGTCTGCCGCTTCTGTAGCGCCTTCGCGCTCTCGAGCATGCGCGTCTCAATCCGCCGCATCCGCTCCAGGACGTCGCGATTCACTTCGGCCGCGCCTAGCTCCCCTTCGACGGCCTCCATCTCACCCTCCAAGCCGCCCAGGTCACCGAGGCCCTGTTCCATCGCCCGCGTCTGCTCCTCGATCCGCTCGAACGCCTCGCGGATCAGCGACTGCTCGAACGCCATGCGACGCAGGGACTCCTGCATGCCGGGCGACTGGCCCTGTTCTCGCATCATCTGTTCGAGTTGCTGCGTCATCTGGTTCAGGTCGCCCTGGCCTTCGGCGAGCTGCTGCATCTGCTCCATCATGCTCTGCATACCCGAGCCGTTCATCTGCGCGTTGAGGGCGTTGAGGGCATCCAGCATTTCCAGGGCAACACGGTTGATCTTGGCGAGCGCGTCCCGTTGGATCGGCCCGGCGCGCACGATTTCACCCTCCGCGAACGCCATGGAACTCCGCCCGACGGCGTCGGCCGCATCGCGCAAGTGGAACATGATCTCCAGCGGGATCTGCGTATCTTCCTGACTCAGCGCCTGTAGCGTGGACGCGACCGCGTTCACTCCGTCCGCCACGATCTGCTCGCCGAGGGCGAGGTCGCCGTGATCCTTGGGTGTCACCGCCTGTGGCTTCAGTGTCGTCCCCGAAGATCTCTGACCGGCCGGGAGCCGCCTAGCCGCCGCGTCCGCGAGGCCCTCGTGAGACCGCGACAGATGCAGCATCTCGCGCATGGCGTCGGTGAGCGCCGCTTGAAGCGCCTCGCCGCCTTGCCCGCGCATGAACTCCATGGCGTTGTCCAGTTGCTGCCGCATGTACTGCAGTTCGCGAAGAGCCTGAGATGCGGGCGGTTGGGCGCCCTGTGGGTTCGACTGCGCGAATTCGCGGCCGGCATCGCTGAGCTGCTGCTGGATTCCTCGCTCATCCAT
>NYZG01000162.1 GCA_002687025.1 Candidatus Poribacteria bacterium | reverse complement strand
CGCAACGGTGGACTCGATTACGAAGCGATCCTCGTGACGTAGGAGATCGTCATGCTGGCGCCAGATTTCGCGAAGAGATTCTCGCTGGGCGAGGTCGCCCTCACGGACGCTTACGGCTCCCAGGAACGGCACCCGCTGGAGCTGGACCTCTCGATGTCGTCCCTCTGCATGACACTGCACGACCACCTCCCGCCCGCCATGATCTTCGACAACTACCACTACTCGTCCTCGGCCGGACTGCCGGAACGGCACATCCAGGAGCTCGCAGACACGGGACAGAGGCTGGCTCCGTTCGGCTCTGAGATCCTCGAGATCGCGTGCAACGACGGGTATCTCCTCCGCGAATACCGCCGTCGGGGAATTCGGGCTTTCGGAGTCGATCCTGCCGCGAACCTCGTGGATCCAGAACTCGACGTCCGAGTCGACTACTTCTCCCCCGCCGTCGCGGAGCTGATCCTCGACGAGTGGGGTCAGTTCGGCATGGTCCACGCCCACAACGTGCTCGCCCACACGCCCGACCCCGTAGGCCTTCTACAGGGGATCCGGACGCTGCTCGAGCCGGGTGGCAAGGCTCTCATTGAGGTCCAGTATCTGCGGGACACGATCGAGAAGGGCCAGTTCGACAACATCTACCACGAGCACTACTGGTACCTGACCCTCCACTCGATCACGCTCATGATGATGCGGGCGGGACTGTGCCCCGTGGAGGCGTATCGCACGGAGTATCAGGGCGGCTCGCTGCGGGTAGTCGCGGAGATCCCCTCGACGCCGAAGATCCCCGAACACGTGCTGCGAATGTGTGAGCATGAGCGGGGAGCCATGGAGACTCCGGGTTACTTCGACCGGTTGACCGAAGCGATCAAGGAACGGGTCGAAGGGCTGTGGTGGCTACTCGACGCTGTGAGAAACTCGGCCCCAAAAGCCGAAGTTTACGGGTTTGGAGCCTCCGCCAAGGCGACCGTCCTGCTGAACCTCGCCGGGGTCGACGTGGACCGGATCGCGGGTATCTTCGACGACGCGGAGACCAAGCAGGGCCTCACGCTGCCCGGGACCTCCATCCCGATCCTCTCGCCGGAGAGCATGCCCGAGATCGACCCCAGGACGATCCTCGTGTTCCCGTGGAACGCCTTCGACATGATCACCGGGAACCACCCGCTCTTCGCCGATCGCATGGTGAACGTCCGGGAGGTGTGACCGTGGCGGCGCCAACCTTCCAGCCCTCACGGCATCTGGTCTCCCAAGCTGTCCTCTCTCCACGCGGACGCCGACTGGATGGACACCCTCGCGGCATTCGACCGGAGCGACAACGGGTCCCGTGCCATCGATCAGTCGTCGATCCCCAACGAGCCGCCGTGGCACGACGAGCATGTGGAGTTCACCCACTCTCAGCTGGAGCGTCCGACCGACGCTCAAGTAGCTCACGGTCCTGTTGTTGACCCGTTAGGGGAGTGAACTCCGGCGTCGGAACCCCGCTCTCACTTCACGGAGAGAGCCGCACCCATACAAGAGAGCCTGCCTAATGTCATCGCTCTCCAGTCTCCTCCTCTCCTGGGCCCCTCCGAATCGACTGAAGCGGCTACGTCGGCTCTTCCCGGAACTGATGGCGAGTGCACTCACGGCGGCGGGCGTGCTGATGGTGCAGCACGGGGAGCTGTTCTGGGGCAACTGGGCCGGGTTCGCGGGCGTGCCGTTCTGGTGGTACTTCGCCGTCTGCCGAGACAGACAGTACGGCACGATCGTCGTGCACGCCGTCTTCACCGTGATCTGGGGGTCCGCCGTCCTCCGCCTGTACTTGTAGGAGACACCTCGTGGCTTATCTGGTGCAGCTCTGGCGGCTCGTCTGGTGGATGCTGAAGCTTCCGATGCGGGGGGTGATGATCTGGCTGTATCTGGGCGCCCTGACGTTCACCGGGAAGCAGCCGGCGAGGCGGCGGATCGTCGTGCGAACGATGAACGACTGCCCGTGGCCGGCGCTTAAGGGAGCCCGTGAGATTCTCGCTCAGGCAGGTGTCGACGTCGTCTACATGAAAGGTCGGGCCCGCGGAGACATCCCGGTGGATCACGTGCCTCGCCCGTTGCCTCACTGGCTTTCGAAGACGTTCCGCTACTGCGTGATGACCGGGAGCGACTGGACGGATCTCCTGTTCCCCACCGAGATCAAGCTCTGGACGGTCACGACGCTCGAGCGATCTCGCGGCCTTCACATCGGACTCTCCGGATACGTCCTGATCGCCGCCCTCTCCCCGCCCGTTACGCTCGCCCACGAGATCGGTCATGCCGCCGGGTTACTCCACCGCTCCGACCCCGAGAACCTGCTGGAGCCGGGTAGACCCGATGGATCGACGCTGACTAACTGGCAGCGTGCCGTGATATGGAGCATGTGATGCGGGTAGGAATCCACCGGAGCACCCGCGGGCTCGGCGACATGATCATGATGGAGCCACTCTTCGCCAAGCTCTGTGCCAAGCACGACGTCGATCAGATCGAGCTCTTCTTGGTGGGGTCGGTGCAGGAGGTGCACAGACATCCCCCGCTGGTGAGTCTCGTCAGCTGGTGCCAGAGCCGCGACGGCTTCGACCGGGACGACTACCCGGACCTGGACCACGTGTACGACCTCTCGGAGGCGTGCTTCAGGCACGAGCTGGCGAACCAGCCGAACATCACAAAGGGTCGCACGCAGATATGGGCCGAGGCGTGTGGCCTCGAATACGACGGCGAGCCCGCCCCGAAGCTGTGGCTCCCGAGCGAGGACGGCGTCTCGGCTCTAAAGGCGAAGTTCACGGGACCTCGCACGATCGCCGTGGGGTACGAATCGGTCGACAGTTGGCGAAGCTACCCGTACATGGACGACCTGATCCTGGAGTTGTCCAAGTTCGCCCGGATCTGGGTGTTTCACAACGAGGAGATGCCCTCACTGACTGAGCGACTTCCTGCCGATTCCCGCGTGGAGCTGTTCGACCGCTGCCACCTGCGAGAGCTGTTCTGGCGAATCAAGGGGTGCGACCTCGTGGTCTCACCGGACACCTCCTTCGTACACATCGCGGGAGCCCTGAACGTGCCGGCATACGGCATCTTCGGCCCCACCGACGCGAACGTGCGGATGAGAGACTACCTGACCCAGTGGCGGGCTCCGAAGCCGTACCGGGCATGTCGCAGGGCTCCGTGCTGGTACCAGGCGTGTCGCGGTCAGTACTGCCTGACCACCCTTCACCCGAAGGACCTCGCACGCGAGGTGGAGGAGTTCTGGGGAGAGTTGCCATGAGGCGGTGTTGGCTGTTCTATCGTTGCCGCTTGCGAGGCGCCTGCGTTCGCGTCTTGGGCGTCGTCTACCCGCGGTGGTTTCGCGTCCGCAGGAAGGCGATCCACATCTACCTGAACGACCATTGGCACGTGCTCAAAGGTGGAGCGTTCGTTAGTCGGGATTGCACCTTCCCCTGTCCTCACGGGCGCCCGTAGCGGACGTGTATATTCTTGAGGAGAAGGGTGTTGCATCTTGTCAGGCGTCCTCCGGTGGCTCATCCAGCGGATCCACAGCTCCTCGTCTGGCGTGACCTTCCAAAGGGAGTTCGCCAGACGCGGCGCCGAGGACTTCTCCTACATTCGCATCGGCGTGGAGAGTATCCCGGACCCGCCCGAGCTGAGAGTGAACGCCACCCCAGTCTACATCATACGCGTCTACTCGGGCGAGCGTTTTGACATGCTCGAGAACGACGCGGGGGCCTCCCTTCCGTTCGGGTCGGGACTCGAGGCGTATTTCAACGCAGCCAAGCTGCAGATCCTGCTCTTCGGCACCGGCGACATCCTCTCTCCGACCGTACAGACGTTCTACGCGACGCCCTCCTCCGATCTGTAGCCCGTCCCCAGTTCACGGTGAGTCCGTCAATGAGCTACCGCAAGCTCGATGCAGAGCAGTACCTCGTGCAACAGGCGTCCCTGGTCGACTCCGCCCGAGGGAGCGACCTCGCGGCCCGGCAGTTCCGGGAGACGAAGCGGAGACTGCAGGAAGTCCTGCGGAGCTATGCTCGCGAGAGGCTACCTGAGGAACCGACCGCCGGCTCCATCCTTCGCCCCAGCCTCCTGAACGCCTCCGCGAACCTCGACGGAGGACTCAGCCAGCACGTGAAGCTGACACAAGTCCCCTACGAGACCGGCATACCGTCTCGGGCGTTGGCTCTCCAGGATCGAGAGATCCTCACCGCGGTCGATGTGGTTGGTGGACTCCCGTTGCGTCCGGAGGGCGTCGTCACGGCGATCCAGGTCGGCAGTGTTGGGACCACCCGCGTGGCTCTGCACCACGGAGATGCCCCGCTGATAGGACTTACGGAGGTCCGTGGCAGCCAGACCTTCTGGCTCGTTGAGGACGACTACCGCGAGCTCACGCTCGTTGCGGATGGCGTGCTGCACGATCTACGACTGTTCTTCGCGGAATGGCAGGTCGGATCCTCCTATGCCGACTACCACATCCCTATCGAGGGAGTGGAGAGCTTCGTCGCGTCGGCCCGGTGGACGTCGACCAGGGAGATGCACAGCATACCGGCCGGCAGGACCCCATCCTTCGGCATCCGGTTCGAGGTTGTGACAGAGACGGAGACCGCCGAGCTGGACCCGATCCTAAACGGATTCCGAGTCACCTCCGAGCGAGCGTATGTGAATCCCCGCAGGCCGGGGCATATGAGCGACCCTATCTTCACGCAGCAGCCCCACGTGGTCCTTCGCGTGGTTATCGAACAGCCGCACCTCGTGCTTCAAGACCTCCTGATCGACACAGAGAGACGGTGAGGGAGTTTCCCGCATGATCGTCCGCGATCGGCTCACACCCACGGACCGGGATCCCGTCGAGCGGGCGAGGGAGATGTTCCGTGGAGAGCGGGATCTCAGCTTCTACGACCTGTGGCGTGACGTGCGGCGCCCGGAGGAGCTGCATCAGCAGATGGAGTATCTGCGGTCTCGCTCCCTCCTTACTCGGCAGCTCATGGAGCAGGTCGGCGAACAACTGCAAGACCAGGAGCGGGCCGCTACGTACGTCTCCTCGTCCGGATCAACGGAGATCGCCGACCTGGTCGACCATTCGGTGAGCGACGTCGTCCTCGACGCGTACGACGGGTCCATCCGTCCCGTGATGCGTTACGTCCGTCCGGCGACCGGAGAGATTCGCATCGAGGGGGCGACGGAGTATCAGGACGACAGGGTACTCATCGGTCTGGCCTCTGCGATCCGGGTGCGTTCGGATGACGCCAACTACTGCGGGTTTTACATCAGCGGCGCCGCGGAGCTTCTGTGGGGGAACTCGGGCTCCTCGACCGGAGACGTCCCACCCGAGGCGGAGACGATCAGCCCCAGTCCCGGCGTCAGTCTCGACATGGACGGCTCCGAGGTCGTTCTTTCGTTCCGCGAACCGACCCAGGTGATGATCTGGGGTTGGTTGTTCGCCAGGGCGGTCTACGGTCGGTTGGCGGTCTTTCAGACGAGAGCCCTGAATGAGGCGCTCAGAGTACCCAACGGCCTGAATCTCCCGGGCGGGTTTCGGTGGGAATCCTCCACAGACGGTTCCACTTGGGTCTCTGGCTTGACCATCACCGACAGCGACGGAGCTCCTTACGTGCACGAGGTGGGGAGAGGGGCGCTGCCTTTGCAGATTACGCTGGAGGGGGCAGAGGCTGCGTCCGTCGTCAACTCCGGCATGAACCGACCGGTGAACGGCAAGATCGACGTCCCGCACTGGGTCATCCCCGAGACGCTGACGGTGTACCGGGATCTCGATTGCTGGATGATCGACGAGGTAAAACTCACCGGCACGCCGATGACCCTCTCCGAGGACGGCTCGCGGGCCGAGATGGAACTGAGCGGCGAGACGTTCGAGAGTCTTCACACCGCCCGGCGAGCTAACGACGAAGAGCTCATGGAGAGGAACGAGGAGTTCGCCCGCCTCTCGGACCGGCAGGTCGACCTTTCGGACGGAGTCGCCGAAGCGGATGCGATGTTCCGCCGGCACGAGCAGCTCGCTCGCGGCGGTCGGAAGCGGGTGGCGGATCTGCGAACCATGGCCAACGCGATGGCGACCCTGGGCAACCCCAGCTCGACCCTCACCCGCCTGACGTACCCGTACGATCCGTTCTACATCGTCGCCGGTTCGAGTCCGCCGTTCCCGTGGTGGGGTGCGGCGTCGGGGGTCACCTACTACACGTTGCCCCCGACAGACGCACCGGGGACGTGGAGAACCAAGGACCAGTGGTCCGACATGTCGATGCAGGGCCGCAAAGCTCACTACATGCGGATCTTCGACTGGCTGGTCTCGGAGGCGTACAACCTCGAGGTCGAGACGATGGCCGCGGAACGAGACATCGAGGGAGGGACGTCGTTCCGTAGCCGCCTGAGGCGAAGTCGACGCCTCCTGGCGGTGATGGATCGCATGAACGAAATCCGCTCGGTGGAAACCGTTCCGGTGCGTGTGCCGATGAGTCCCGACGTGTTCGAGCGGATGCTCCTGGACGACTCCACGGAACTGAACGAGATGGTCACCGCCATCCAGGCCATCGCGGACCGAGCGGGCGTGTCGCTGGGGACAGAAGCCTCGGTGCAGGCGCTTATTCAGTTCAAGAACGGGCAGAAGCTGCTCGACGAGGGGCGTCTCGCGGAGTTCATTGTCGCTCTCCGGTCGTTGGAACAGCACTTTCGCACCGTGGGGGGACTCCTCCCCTCTCTCTCCAACCAGTCGTTCGTCGGGGAGTCGGAAGGGCGGGTGTCGACGTTCATGTATTCCGACAAGACCGCGTCGATGCAATTGGCGATCCCGGTGGATTACATGATCCCGGGAGCGGAGAGGATCCACCTCCGGTCGGCCCCGGTGACGCCGCAGGGGCAGTGGACTCAGTCGGGGGTCAACTACTGGGTGTTCCCGGTGTCCCTAGAGGTTGGGCAGAACCCCATCTCGTTTCGGTCACGTCTCGTCGCACCCTCGGAGGTCGCGGCATTGGACGTGGGCTTCCTCCGGGACGATGTGTTCTACGCTCTGAATCTGGAAGAGGCCGGGGTTATCGTCAGCCCGCACCTTCCCGCTCGATCGATCGATTACGACGCATATAAGCACTACACCGAGGAGCGGCGGCGCTTCGAGGTCGTCGGGTTGAAGAACGAATACGATGCGGACACGAGCGCCTGGGTGACGGAGATTTGGGTGGAGCCGCCCAGTGGGCATTCGGTCCCGAGCGCCGCGGTCTTCCTGGACTACCGGTACCGAGACGACACGCCGACCGAGATACGAGCCACCGATGAGGACTTCTACCTGAGAACCACGCTGGTGTCAGAGCCGGACCGCCCCACGCGGATCCCTCGGATGCAGGTGGGTTACCGACTTTAGCGAGGACGGGCGAATCATGCCGAAGTTTCCACAGGACACCCTACTGACTCCGCAGTTCGTGCCGGATCCGTTCGGGTTCGCGTCCTCTCCGACGTCCGACCATCTGAACACAGTTCAGGGACACATCCACCAGGATCTGCGGAGGCTGTACGACAGACTCAGGGCCCTGGATCTGGAGGTGGGCAGCGGGTCGGTGCGGGTGGCCGTAGATTCGAGCAACTTCACACTGAACTCCCAGGCGGCGAGGGACCTCGAGTACCTTAGCCGGCTTCGGCACGCCATCGCGATCTCCCCGGCCACCTGGACTGCGAACACCACGTTCGCGACAGGGGCGAAGATGCGGGCCGTGCGTGTTCCCATGGAGCTCATGGTCGACTACACTCCGGGATCCTCCCCCGCGTGGAGG
>NYZG01000161.1 GCA_002687025.1 Candidatus Poribacteria bacterium | reverse complement strand
TCACGAGCTACGACTGCCCCGCCGGCACGGCGATCTTCTTCACGGAGAACCTGTGCCACGCCGGCCCTATCTGGCAGCGGGATACGCCTCGCGTCGGGGTGTTGCACGCGTACGCGCATCTGGCGACGCACTGGCATCGTCTGACGATCCCGCCGGCCGTGTTGGCGGGACTGCCGCGCGAGAAGCAGGCGTACTTCCGCGAGCCGTGGATGGCCGATTTCCGCACGCAGCCGGCCACGATCAACAAGATCGACCGGTTCGTCGGCAACGAGGAGACGCCCGTGAACACGGATCGTCAGCCGTAACGGACCCACTCCCGGAGAGGGCGACATATGAAGATCACCGCCGTTCGTTTCCTTCGCGTCACGGGATCGTGGGACTACGACGGGCCGCTCGGCGAGGAGCGGCTTGTGCGGCCTGTGGACATCTACCCGGAGTTCCGGGACGAAGGGCCTGGCTGGTTCGGCCCGGACGCCGAGTCGCCCTATCCGCTGTCCGCTCTATTCCTGCTCATCGACACGGACGAGGGCGTGACCGGCATGTACGGCCCCACGCAGGACGATGTCGCGCGCATCGTGCAGAGGCAACTCGCGCGTATCGTAGTCGGTGAGAACCCACACGCCGTCGAGCGGATATGGGACAAGATGTATCGGCACGCCATCCACGGCCGCAAAGGCCCCACCATGATGGCGATTAGCCACGTCGACCTCGCGCTGTGGGATCTGAAGGGCAAGCTACTTGGCGCGCCGACGTACGAACTCCTCGGCGGCCCGAGTCGGGAGAATATCCGCACGTACGCCTCCATGCTGGGCTATTCGATTGAGCCGAAGCTCGTCACGGAGCGGCTCAAGGAGATCGTCGCCCAGGGCTATTCGGCAACGAAGTGGTTCTTCCGAAACGGCCCGAGCGACGGCGAAGAAGGCGTGCGGAAGAACGTCGAACTCGTGCGAACCGTGCGGGAAGCCGTCGGCCCCGACATCGAGACCATATTCGACGCGTGGAACAGTTGGGACGTGCCGTACACGCTGCGCATGGCGGAACTCATGCGCGAATACCGCCCGTGGTGGATCGAGGAGCCGGTGATGCCGGACATGATCCCGCAATACGCGGAGATACGCCGGTCAGTGTCGGGGGTGTCCATCTCGGGCGGGGAGCACGAATACACACGATGGGGCATCAAGGCGCTCCTGGACGCGGAAGCCGTCGACATCCTCCAGCCCGACCCGACGTGGGCCGGCGGTCTCACGGAGCTCACGAAAATCGCCGCGCTGGCGTCGTCGTATGGGATCCCCGTGATACCGCATCACGGTGGGATCGCCTCGACGCAGTTCATCGCGTCGCAGACTCTCACCACATGCCCCATGCAGGAGTGGCTGATCCAGTACGGCGAGCGTTTCCAGGTGTTTCTCACGCACAAGATCGAGCCGCGTGACGGCTATATCGACGTGCCGACGGGTCCCGGTCTGTGCATGGAACTCGACGACGACGCGATCGAGACGCGCGAGGAGGTCACGTTCTGAGGGCGTGGGCTGACGAAGCCGGGTCAACGAACGCGCGCCGGGCTTCGTCCAACGCTCTAACGCGGCGAGAGTGTGGGAGCCGCAACCGAAAGGCGGACAGGATGACACGCAGAAAGACCGTGGGCGCCATCTCGCTGGGCGTCCTGATGACGTTCACGTTCATGTTGACTGCCGTCCGTGCGATGGCGGAAGACGGCGAGCGAACCGAGGAACTGCACAAGATCGAACTGGCGCTTGAGGATCTGCGAGCAGGTGACATGGGCCCCGAGGCCAAGGAGCAGGCGCAGGAGCTCGAGCATCGCGCCCAGGAACTGCGCAGCATGGCGGCTGAGAAGAAGGAGAAGGCGAAGCAGAGGGAAGTGCGGCTCAAGGTGCTGCACGGCAAGCTCGAGAAGCTGAACCAGCGCATCGAGGAACTCGAAGGCCAAGACCTGTCACCCGAAGGCACGCCCGACCGCTGGGAGTGGCTCGAGAGCGCCCGGGTGAATCGCGCGGAGATCGTCGGCGCCATCGAGCGAGGCATGGCCGGCAAGGAACGCCCGCGCAACGCGGATCACCTGCGCGGGAACCTCGAAGAGCTCAACCACGCCATCGCCAAGCTGGAGGACCAGGACCTTTCGCCCGAGGGCACGCCCGACCGGTGGGAGCTGCTGGAGAAGTACAACGAACAGCGCAGGGAGATCATCGCGGCCCTGGAACGCGGCAGGGGCGACGAAGACCCCGCCGGGAGGCTGCACGGCATCGAGATGCGCATGGAGCATCTGAGGCAGCAGGTCGGTGACCGCGAGTGGACCGACGAGCAGCGGGCGGCGCAGAAGCAACTCGAAGACATGGCCGCCGAGACGCGCCAAGCCATGCGGAAACACCGCGGCCGTCCGCAGGCACAAGTGACGAGGAAGACGCGCCGCGTCCAGAAGCCGATACAGCGTCGGCTCGAAGTGTTCCGCCTCGAACACGCCGATGGGCATCATCTGGCGGACCTCGTCATCAAGTTCCTGCCGGACGGGTCCGAGATCGCCTACGACGAGTACACGCGGACGCTCATCGTGCTGACGCACGGCGCCGGTCTCGACTACGTGCCGTATCTGCTGGAGCATCTCGACGCGCCCGCCGTCGAGTGATGTCCGACGCCTGAACACCGAGGGGCGCTCATGTTCGCGGGCGCCCCGCCGTCTCCCGCCGGGTCACGGGTGGCTCATTCCCCGCCGACCCTACACGCGCCGTCGCCAGATGCTCTTCACCCGCACAGTCTCGCAGTCAGCCGGCAGGTGCAGCGGTAGGTCGGATTTCGTGTACAGGAGCAGGCCGCGGCAGCTTCCCAGGTATTCGTGCCGGATCTCGGCTCTCCCCCTTTGAGAGTGGAACACGAGTGGGGCCTCCGCGCGTCTGAGGCTGCGCAGGAAGTCGTCTGCGTCCACCCAGGCGACGGGTCCCATGGCGTTGATCCCGTTTGCCTTGGTGACGGCCGCGGCGACCAGGCCGCTGACCGCGGGCACGACGGTGTTGGACAGTATCAGACCCAGTTCTAAGATCGGCATACGTATCCCTTGGCGACGACGTCGGGGCTAGCTACGACGCTCTCCCCGGGCGGCGATGGTTCGCGCCGCGTCGTCGACCTTGGTGGACATGGCGTCGAGCTCTGCGTCCATCGCCTCGCGGAGTCGTCCGATCTGCTGCTCTATGTTCGTCAGGCGGTCGTCGACGGAGGGTTCCGCGTCGCGGGATGCGTTCTGTCGTAGCGCCACCACGCCGGCGATGACGGCGATGAGCACCCCCAATGCCGCCACGCCCCACATCGCGGCCATCGGGCTGAAGCCTTCGAAATCGAGCTCCCCGCCGAATTTACGATAGACCACGGAGCCGGCGAACACGGCGCCGATCAACAGGACGAACAGCATCGGCCCCATGGGCTTCTCGCCGTCGCTGTTGCGGTTGGGCGGCACGAAGATCATGGATGTCTCCCGGGGTTCTCGCGACGCACGCGCCACACGCTGCACCTCATTTATAGAGCGGCGAAGGAGGGCGCGCAACCGACGGCAGCCCTGTCGCGCCCGACCCGACGGAGCGTCACGGCCTCGACCGGCGGACGAACTGCGCGAGACCCGCGACGAGGAAGTAACCGAGGACGTACCCGCCAGTTGATGCCCGTGGAAGTACCAGCGCGCCGGTCCCCGCAGGTCGATCTTCGTGTAGTGGGCGTCACGGAGCTTCACCAGCGGGAGGAGTAGGTCCAGGCTGTATTCGGCGGGGTGCACGAGATCCTGCGAGAGGGCCTGACCGATCGCTTGCCCTGTGCACTGAAAGACGACCCAGCCGGCGAGCAAGAGCAGCAGCGCCCAGCCGAAGGCGAGCCGCATCCGGTACCCGAAGCCGGTGGCCCACCGTTCGAGAAACAGACCCACCCTTCGCAACGAGAACAGTGGCGTTTCCTTGAGTCGTCTCTTCTCGCCTGCAAGACGGTCGTCGCGACGCGAGTAGACGCTGTCGACGAATCCCTCGTTCCCGAATCCGCCCGCGTGCTGGCGCCTCCGCGTGACGAAGAGGCGATTGCCTGCGCGATCAACGATCTGGTCGCACACCCGGGCCGTCGCTTGAGGATGGGCGCTCAGGCGCGTCGGCACGTGCGGTCCCGCTATTCTTGGGAGAGCGTCGCCAAGGAATTCGAGACGGTTTACGCCGAGGCGGTGGACCCCAACTCTCGATGACAGCGCAGATCGGCTGCGGCATGCCTTGCGACAGCTTGGCCGACCCGTACCACATAGGCGCCGGGCAACTCGTGTACCCCATCGGCAAGCGCGAGTGACCCCACGGCTATAGTGCTAGCGTGGGGTTCGGGGGAGGAACGCAGCTGGAGGATGCCTCGCTAGTGGTTGCTGGCGAACTCCGCGGAGTTTAGCAGGCTCCAGTACAGATCCTCGAACGCCTTGTTCTTGTCCCGGTATCCGCTGCCTTGCAGATACGTGCGGAAGTAGCTGCGCTCCTCGCCGGTCGGTTTCCGCGAGAGGATGGCCAGGAAGATCGCGTCGATCCGACGTTGCGCGTCCGTCCGGGTGCGGAGGATGCGGTCCAGTCGGGTGCCGTCCTTGGCGATGCTGCCGTCGTTCACGATGGCTCCGTTGAGCAGCATCAGCGCCTGTGAGATGGTGGCTTTGTTGATCTCGTCCTCTTCCATCTCGTCGTTGCCGAACACGAAGCGGAAGCGCCGCAGGTAGTCCCGCTTCATCGCCTCGACGTTCTCCTGGCGGCGCCGTTTGCGGCTTTCGATGTTCGTCGCCTCGAGCAGGGAATAGAACAGTTGCTCCGCGGTCAGCGGCCGGATGCGCGCGTGCGTCAGATACTGCGTGTCGTTCTGGTTGCGGTCTGTGGTCTTGGCGGATCGCTGGTACATCTCGGTGTTCAGGATGCTGCGCGCGAGATAGCGCAGGTCGTAACCGTGCGCGACGAAGTCCTCGGCGAGCCACTCCAGCAGCGCCGGATGCGTCGCCCGCGTGTTGACGCCGAACCAGTCGATCGGATCGACGATGCCCGCCCCAGTGAAGTACGACCAGATGCGGTTGACGGTGGCTTTGGCGAAGTACGGGTTCGACGGGTCGGTCATCCAGTCGGCGTAGCTCATGCGGGCGGACCTGGCGGCCGAGGCGCTGAAGGGCGCCTTGTCCAGGAACGCCGGCTCGACGCTGACGTCGGTATCCGGCACGTTCGCCTGCCGTATCTCACGGTCTCTCAGATAGGAGCCGATGTAGCGCTTCTCCGTGCGCCCGTTCCGCTCGACGTCCTCGTATATCTGCTCGCGCTCGATGCTGTTGAAGAAGGCGACGACACCGTAGAAGTCCTCCTGGGTCCAGGGCTCGGACTTATGGTCGTGGCACTGCGCGCACTGCATCGGGAGACCCAGGAACGTGCGCGACGTGCGCGCGGTGAGCTCTTCGGGGTCCAGATCGTATCGCATCATGTACTGCGCCGAGCCTACCTGATGCGTCGGCCCTGCCGTGGTGAGCAGTTCGCGGACCATCTCGTCGTATGGGGTCTTCTTGCCGAGTTGGTCGCGGAACCAGGCGCGCAGCAGCATGATGTCGTTGTTGTTCGAGTCGAAGCGTCCGGCGAGCCAGACGGTCCATACATCGGCCCAATGGTCGAGGTACTCCTCCGACCCGACGAGGTCGTCGATCACTTGCGACCTGTCGGCCCCGCCGCCGGCGAGCGTAAACTCGGCCGCCACCGTCGAGGGCGGAATTACTCCCGTGAGATCAAGCCACGTCCGTCTGAGGAACGCGCCGGCCCGCGCGCGTGGCGATATCTCGAGACCGACGGCCTGTGCCTTGGTATTCACGAACTCGTCGATCCTGCGGGCCGCTGTCTTCACCGCCTCGTCGGTCACGGGTTCGCCCGTTCGCGCCGCGCCCTGAGACATGCCCATTCCCGGCGTCAGCGGGAGGAGGGCGACTTCGGCCGGCATCGCGATCGGGTCACGTCGTCTAGCCGGCCGCATGCTGTTCATCGCTCCGCCGCCCGGCTTCACGATCTCGACGGGCTTGCCCGCGTCCTCGGTCGTCGTGCCGGTATTCACGTCGGCGGAGGGCGCCATGGCGGCGCCCATGGCGGCTCCGGCGGACGGATCGACGGGAGCCGTCGTAGCGTCGGGAGTTAGCGGGTCGACGAGCATCTGCCCGCCGGCCGGTCCCGGGTTGGGGAGCGCCGTCGGTCGCGTGTCAGTCGACGCTTCGAGGGCGTTCTTGGGCTCCTTGCCGGTCACGGCGCGGTGCTGGAGCTTCTCCAGTCCGCGCAGGGCGGCTTTGCGGACGGCGTCGGAATCGTCGGAGACGGCGACCTCGCGCAGGATGGACTTATCGGCCTGTTCTCCGGCTCTCCCGAGGGCCAGGGCGGCTTCGCTGCGCACTCCCCAGTTGTCGTCGCGTAGCGTCGCGCGGATAGCGTCCACGGCGACGGGCGATCCCTTCGTCCGTGCGAGGGCGGAGACGGACTCCCAACGCAGGTTCGCGTCCTTCGAGGCGAGCATGTGGACGAGTCCCGAAACGCCCGGTTTCCCGGCGCTTGCGAGCAGCTTGAGGTAGTCGGCGCGCATCGCGGCGGGCGCGGCTTCCACCTTCTCGATGATGCCTACGATCGTGGAGGGGAGGTCTTTCCTCGCGATCTTGGGTAGCTTGGGCAGCCGCTCCAGTACGGACTCCGACTCGCCGTCAGCGGACATGGAATCCGCTGCCAGAACTGGAGTGCATATCGCCAGGCTGAGGATGACGGCGGAGAGCCACAACGCGCGTGGAATGCTCAACATGTGCGCCTGCTTATCCCTGTTACGACCCGATCGCGACCCGACGGCGTCCATAACGCGTCCGCCAAGAACGGGTTCATTTCGCCCGCGCCCTCCGGCAGCCCTGGAACGGTCGCCGGTTCCCCCGCGCCGACGTCGCGGCCCCAGTCTTGTTGGGCCGCCCGTCCCTATGCTATCACTGACTCGCCATGCGGCAACAGACGACACGGCCCACACGGCCTGACCTTAGGAGCAACTCGATGGCCAACGTTGGCTACGACGACACGCCACAACTACCCAATCAGGAATGGCTCGTGCACGACGGAAGTCGGCCTGAGCCACGCGTCGTGACGCCCGGAACCGACGCCGGAGCCCCGTCGGACGCCGTCGTCCTCTTCGACGGCACGGACTTGTCCAAGTGGAAGGGCCGCGACGGCGCCGCCGCGTGGAAGGTCGAAGACGGGTATATGGAAGCCACCCGGTCGGGCGATATCGAGACGGTCGAGCAGTTCGGCGACTGCCAGCTCCACCTCGAGTTCCGCTCGCCGGAGGTGGTGAAGGGCGACAGCCAGGGCCGGGGCAACAGCGGCGTCTTCCTGATGGGGCTGTACGAGATCCAGGTGCTGGACAGCTACGACAACCCGACCTACGCCGACGGTGGCGCGGGCAGCATCTACGGTCAGCATCCGACGTTGGTGAACGCCAGCCGCAAGCCGGGCGAGTGGCAGACGTACGACATCATCTTCATCGCGCCGCGGTTCGACGGCGACACGCTCGTCAGCCCGGCGTGCCTGACGGTGCTGCATAACGGCGTCCTCGCGCAGCACGCGCAGGCGTCCGACGGGCCGACGGGTCACCGCTCCGTGTCGTCGTACAGCTCGGACCACCCCGCCGCGGGGCCGCTGAAGCTGCAAGACCACGGCGACCTCGTCCGCTTCCGGAACATCTGGATGCGTCCGCTGCCCGCGAGCGACCATACGTAGGCGCCGACACTGCATACGGTTCACACGCGGCGAGTTGGGCGGCTGTCCCGGCTCGCCGCGTTGCATTCTTAGTCCTGCCCAATTGCCTGTCGGTTTCTGCGGAGCCCAACTCTCGCCGTTACAATATGCAAGAAGCAGCCAAGACACCGTTGCCCTCCGCTACAGGCTGGCCGGGACAGAGAGTAACCGAATGAACCCGTGGTCATTCCCGCCGCGAGCCGCCCTTGATGAATTGGCTGATGCTATGTCAGCAGAGGCCTGGAAGACCCGGAGGAACGCGGCCAAGGGCGGCGACGCTCGTCCGGGGATCCACACGTCCGAGGGTGCGCGCCGCCACGTGGCGCGTGTGAAGTCCACAGTTCTCGCGTTTACGATACTTGTCACTGGGCTACGGGTAGGGGTCGCTGTTCTTTCGCTCCCTCTTGCGGCGGCCCTGTCACCATACGTCAGTTTCGGGTTGCTGGCTGTCGGCACGGTGGTTACGGTGGTTGGTGTGTGGCTGGCATATCGGTTGGGGTGGTCTCTTGTCACACGGATACACCGTGGGCGGATCTTCGCTTGTCTGCCATACTGGATGGCCCCGTCCGGGCATGAGCGCTCCCGTCCGACCCGTGGCTTCTCGTTGCGGGACTTGGCCCGTAGGCGGCACCCCCTGATTCGCATCCTGAAGGCACGTTCTGGCCGCATCCAGAGTACGATCGCGGGGCTTGCCTCCAACGCAGATGGCGTCTTGGCGAGTCCTAGGGATGTCGTTTGTGCGCTTGTAGAGCGTATGGCGGCGCTACCGGCAGACACACAGATCGTGGAGACCACAGGTGAGTTCACCAAGCTGCGCGACCATGCGTACGTGGACGCAATACGCGCGCGGCCGGCTGCGGCCCGCCCTGTCGCGATCGTCGGATTCATCCCCGACGGGGAGGATCTGGGCTCTGGAAGAAACGACCGGCAGCTCACGCAAGAAGAATTCCTCGCCGAGATGTTCATGTTTGGAAGGCGCAGGGATGAAGTATGGGGGTTCCCAGACTTCACCGGCTGGCATGTGGATCAGGTGCGTGATCTGATGCAGGGCGGGCGGCTGCAGGTCTATGTCCTGCACGAGCGCCCGGATCAGCCGCATTGGGGCAAGTTCGGGGATTCTCTGTATATGCAGCAACGCCATGAACCCGGCATGAGTGATGATTCCGAGGACAGGATCATCCTAGATGACGCGGATCCTGACTTCATGGCATGTGTGCAGGCATCCATCCAGTCGTTGATAGACCGCGCATACCTGATCGTCTGATACCGGCCCAACATCCTGTCGGACTACGTGCTCAGCGTCTGACCCCTCCGAAGATCCCTCGTCGTTGCCCTGTTGGATCCCTTCCCCGCCGTACCGAATTCAGGTTAGCGCGTCCCACGCCGTCGGGTCGATGTGCCCGGCCGATGGACCTCTGAGGGCCTCTCGACCTCATCCTTGCGGCCTGATTCCCGTCACGTGTGCATCCGCCCCGCCGGCCATGCATCCCGGCTTGGAACGCCCGATGCGAATGGGCGTGCTGCGAACCAGACGCTCTTGGGATCGTGTCTTGTTCGAGATATGGGCATCCAGATGCCCGTGAATATTGGCTTTGGAAGGGGCGGGCAGGTGCGTGTCGCGCTTTCCTGCAGAAGGCGACACTACGGCCGTGATACCTGGCCGGCTTGCCAGAGCCTACCGCTGCGCGCCACCGTTTCGCCGCGCTCCCCAGGAAGTGAGCCCTCCCCCACCAGGCGTTACGCTCACCGTAGCGGTATCCCACGACCAGACGGTCGTGACCTGGTGGCCGACGGCGTATCCGCCACGACACACATGGTCGAGTTGGTTGTTGTCGCCGCGGCGTAGATCAGCAACGTGGGGAAGTCGGCCCTCGGGAGTCTCGCATCCTCGGCCGGGTCATACGCCTCGACCGTGGACACCGCGTGCACTAGGGACGCACGCCAACCCCATCAGGGAAGTACATGGCGCACCCACTGGACAGTGCTCCCTCCAGTAGCGCCTCCTGGCGCCGGACTCGCTCGCTGACCACCACGCCGAGGATCGACCGCGGCGGGATTCGGTACCGGACGAAGTTCTCGAACAGCTTGTAGCCTGGGAAGTCGTACTTGCGCAGGCTCGGGCTGAGAAGAAGACATACTTCGGCCTCGTCCGAACCATCACCGCACAAACGTCTCCTGAGTTCTTCATCGATCCAATCGTGAATGGCGCCCGACGTGACCCCTGGCGCAGGCCCAGCGACTTCGGCGATGGAGGCAAGCCTCCGCCTGACGAGGTCGAGTGTCTTCCTGGGAATGGCGGCTTGGCATGCAACTGCCCCGAGGAAATTGGCAGGATTGGGGTCTCTGATCGCCCTAGCTATATCGAGCTCGCCAGAATCCCGGAAATAGCGCTCGAGCGGGACGTCAAGGATCAACCACGGCCGATTTTCGCTGCCAAGGGGGTGGTTTCGCCAGTGTCGGTTGAGGAACGCCCACGGATCCCAGATGGATATCAGGTCCGTGCCTATCTGTCGTTGTGCCTTGTAAGG
>NYZG01000160.1 GCA_002687025.1 Candidatus Poribacteria bacterium | reverse complement strand
TGCTCGCGCACCTCGCCGCCTTCGGGATCGTGCTGACGGGCGTGATGGTCGCGCGCGGCGACGGCGACGCGTGGCGCATCATGGTCGCCTGCCTGGCTGCCGTGCTGTATTCGTGCCTGTTCACCGCGCTGGGGCTGCTGTTCTCGACGCTCACGTCCGCGTGGATCGCCTTCGGAGGCACGATCTTCCTGTGGGGCGTGGGGCTACAGGAATACGGCGTCATGCGGGCCATCGCGAAAGGGCTGGAACAGATGCAGTTCGAGGCCGCGGCCAAGGTCGTCGAGGTCGGCTGCGCGGTTTTCGGGCTGATCGTACCGGTGGGACGCGTCGCGGGATGGGTCGAACGGGCCGCGGGTGGGATGAACCTGCTCGTGGTGGCGGGGCCGATCGCACGCCCGGAGGGTACGCTCCTCGGGATGGCGTACGTTGTCGCGTACATCGCCGTTGCGCTGACGTTAGCGTCCGTCGCCCTGGAACGCCGCGACCTGTAGGCGCCCCATCGGGAGTGGCGAAGGTTCACAGTCTCGGCGCCGCCGGGCAGGCCGCGCGCGAACCTACGGCAGACAGCCATCGCGCTGGGAAGACCGAAGTGAACAGTGGCCTGCCCTCCATTGAGATTCGGCGCCTGGCGGACGTTCCGCAGGTAGCCCCATTCTTGAAGGCATGGCTCTTGGAGGAATGGGAGTCCTGGTATGGGCCAGACGGCCCGGGAGACATAGATGCCGCCTACCCGACCCGCGCGGACGGGAACAGGCTTCCCGTGCCGCTGGTCGCCATGGACGACGCAGACGCCGTAGTCGGCACGATCTGCATCAGGGAGCAGACATCGCCACACGCACAGTTCAGTCCTTGGGCCGGCGGGCTGCTGGTCGCGCGCGATCGACGGCGACAGGGCATAGGCACGGCGCTTGTGAAGGCGGCGGAGGACGAGGCGCGGAGACTCGGAGTCAGGAAGCTCTACCTCGAAACTCACGCCGCGGCATCGATCGTCGTCCGGCGCGGATGGTCGGCCGTCGCTCCGGGCGAACCGGCTGACGGCCCAGCCATGGTGTACGCTCTCGATCTGTAGTTGACTGTCGGCGTCTGACGCGACGCGCTGCTTCATTCTCGATGTCCACACGTTCTGATTGCTCGATCGGCTGAATGTAGGGGCCATGCCGGAACTTCACATCGCCGTGGGCCAGTTCGCGACGGAGTGCAACGACTTCGGCGGCCTGCCCACCGACCTCGACACCTACGCGCGCCACGAACTGTTCTACGGCGCCGACATGCTTCAAGAGCCGACTGGGGCCGTCGCCGGCGCTCTGGACGCGCTGCGCGCGAGCGGGGTCGAGGTCGTCCCGCTCATGTCGGCAGCGTCGTGCGCGGGCGGGCCGCTCACCGCGGAGTGCTACGCGCACATCCGCGATGAGATGCTCGCACGGCTTGAGGACGCGGGTCGGGTCGACGGCGTGTTGCTCGCGCTGCACGGCGCCGCGACCGCCGCCGGCGTCGGAGACCCAGAGGGCGACATACTCGGAGCCGTCCGCGCGCGCGTAGGGCCGCGAACGCCCGTCGTCGCCACGCTCGACCTGCACGCGCACGTCGCCGCCGACATGGTTCGCCACGCGGACGCGCTGCTCGGGTTCGAGACCTATCCGCACCGTGACGCGCGCTCGACAGGGGAGCGCGCGGCGCGTCTGCTCCTCGGGGCGGCTTCGGGCGCCAGCCATCCGACGGTGGCGATGGTGAAGTCTCCGATGGTCACGTCCGCAATCCACGCGTCAACCGACGGCGACGACCCGTTCGCCCGCGTGATGCACGCGGCCAAGGCGATGGAGTCGCGGGAGGGCGTTCTGTCCACGAGCGTGTTCTTGGTCCATCCCGCGCTGGATCAGCCCGGTATGGGAAGCGGCGGCCTGGTCGTTACCGACGGCGACACCGAAGCCGCTGCCGCCCTGGCGGGCGAGATCACCGCACATTACTGGTCGCTGCGCGGGGAACTCGAACCCACCCTCCACTCGCCTGAGCAGGCCGTCAGCGAAGGCCTCGACATCGCGGGCGGACCGGTGATTCTCGTCGAGGCGGCCGATTGCTGCGGCGGCGGGGCATCCGGCGACAGCGTCGCGTCTCTGCGCGCGCTGCTTCAGGCTGGCGCCGGGTGTGCATCGCTCGTGCCGGTGGTCGACCCCAGCGTGGCCGAGGCGTGCCATCGCGCGGGGGTCGGCGGCTCCGTGAGCGCGCGAGTGGGCCACAGGCTGGACCCGCAGTGGGGCGAACCGATCAGCGTCACCGGCCGAGTCGAGCGGCTGACCGACGGACGCTTCGAATACGCCGGGGAGCGGGCGGGCATGGCAGGCGACATGGGCCCGTCTGCCGTTCTCCGCGTCGGCGCGATCGACGTGCTAGTCACGACCCATCCGACGTATGATTGGTTGGACGAGCAGTTCCTGTCCGTGGGTCTGGACCCATCAGCGGCGAAGTTCATCGTCGCGAAGAACCCGATGAACTATCGACAGGCGTACGGCGCCATCGCAAAGGAGACGTTCTTCCTGGACACCCCGGGGCCGACGCCGCCGACCTTCCGCGAATGGCCGTATACGCGACAGACGCAGCCCTGGTACCCGCGCGACGAGGACATGGAATACCGTGCCACGCTGCTTCGCTGACGGTCGCACGCTTACCGTCGCACTCTGGGGGACGCCGAACGCTGGTGGAAGACGACACGCGCGCGCAGCCATCCCCCGGCCCGAAGGCGCGCTGGCGCTTTGCCGACGTCTTCGACCTGTCGGTGATGGGCGCCACGCACGGCATCAGCGACGGATACTCCAGCCTACTCGTGCCGATCCTCGCGATGGTCGTGCTCGATCTCGGCCTGACGACTTTCCAGGCGGGTCTGTTGCTCAGCGCGAAGAGCGTCGCGACCGTGCTGTTCCTTTATCCGAACTCCCTCCTCGCCGACCACACGAATCGTAAGAAAGAGATCCTGCTCGTCGGCATGACGATCGCCAGCCTGGCGTATGTGGTGATGGGTTGGGCGCCGGGTCTCTACACTGCGATTCTGGTGGCGTTCGTCGCGGGGGCGGGCAACTCGACATACCACCCCTGCGGAACGGCGCTGACCGCGGAGAGATTCCCGCGCCAGCGCGCGGTGGCCATCTCGGTACACAGTTTGGCGGGGCATCTCGGGGCTAGCATCATGCCGCTGGCGCAGTCCGCGGTAGTTGCGCTCCTGGGCTGGCGCGCGTCGTTGCGGGTGTGTGCGCTGCCCGCCGCCGTGCTGCTCCCACTCGTGGCGATGCGGATGGGGAGCGGCGCCGGAGCTCTGAGGGAACAGCGCGACAATCACAAGGCGGAGTCGTTTGCCAAGATCACCGCGCGGGTGGTCCGCAATCGGAATGTTGTCATCCTCGCGTTGGTGTACGCGCTCACGGCGCTGGGCACGTCGGGCATGATCGGATTCCTGCCCCTGCTGGGGTCGGAGCGATTCGGGCTCGGCCAGGCGGTCATAGGTCTGGCGGTGTCGGCGTACTTCACGGCCGGGGTTTTCGCGAAGCCGATGATGGGTCTCATGTACAACCGGTTCGGCGCGCGGACGGCGCTGTTCGTGCCGCTCGTGTGCGCCGGTGGGCTTGCGGGTCTGATTGGGTGGCTGTCGTGGGGCGCCCTGTTCATCCCGCTCGCGGCGCTTGTGGGTCTCGTCACGCCGGTGAGCCCAATCATCCTCACCGCCGCGGCGGACGTGAGCGACGAGAAGGCGCTGGCGTCCTCAATTGGGTTCATCTACACGTGCCACGGCCTTGGGTTCCTGTCGCCGCTTGTCGGGGGAGCGCTCGCGGGGCCGTTCGGCCTCTCGGTCAGCTACAGCTTCTTCGCCGTGGCGATATCGTGCGGGGCGCTGGCCGCGCTGTTGCTGCGCCGCCCGGCCAACGCCTAGCCTTGCGCAGACGGTCTCGCCTCTCGGCCCGCAAATAGGGCTAAGATCGAGCGCTCTTGTCCGTCCTGTCCTATGAATCAGTCATCCGGGGTTCGCCAATGCGCGACGCGGAACAACAGGCGTTCGACACGGCGCTGCTGTCGCACGTCGGCCTGATCCGGCACATCGGCCGGAACCGACTCGACGAGCGGGGCGCTCTCGACGACTTCACGCAGGAAGTCCTGACGAGTGCCTGTGCGTACCGTGACCGCCATGGCGAACCCCTCAAGCTGAGCAGGTGGCTGGCAACCGTTGCGCGAAACATGGCCACCGACTGGAACAGGAAGCAGCGGCCGACACCGGTGGCCGCGCTACCCGACCTGACGACGGCGTACTCGCCGGCGCGCGCGGCGGAGGACGCGGAACGATGGGCGGCGCTGTTCGACGCGCTCGACGCGCTCGACCCGACCGACCGTGACATCGTCTACGGGCGCTACTTCGAGGACGCAAGCTATCGGGCGTTGGGCGAGCGACACGGCTTGTCCGCGGAGGCAGTCGGCTTTCGGCTGCACCGGTCACGCGGCAGCCTGCGGAGCAGACTCGAGGGCGTCCTCGCCGGGGCCGGACTGGCGTGGGGCATCCGCGCGCGCGGTGCCGCATATGGAGCCATGGCAATGAAGATGGGACACGGCGCCGGATCGGCAATCGCGCTCGCGGTCGCGTGCCTGGTCGCACTCGGCGTGGGCGTGGCCGCGATAGTCATGAACAACATGGACGCCTCCGCTGAGACGCAGCCGGAGACGGCCCCGAGCGCGCCGACATCGGCCGCCCCGGCGCCGGTCTCAGGTCGCGGCGGCGCGGCCGTGGCGGAAGGGATCGGCCAATCGGGCCCAGAGGCATCCGCGCAGGACAGACCGTCCAGAGAGGGCGCCGTCGCGGCGGCGACCCCGGCGCCCGTCGCGCAACCTGACACGCCAGCGCCCGAGGCCACGCCACAGGAGCAGGCCGAAGCCGCGCTTGAGGGCTTCGTCGGCGCCCTGCAGCAGTACGATCCACAGGTCGATCCTGACGCGCTCGTCGAACGTTCCAGCGGCATGGCGCGTCGGTACCTCGAAGCGATGCGCGAGTACTACCTCACCGACGACGGCCGCGGAGGCCGCGATGCCGACCTGGCTGAGATGCGCGCCGTCGAAATCCGTGAGCAGTCGTTCCGTGACGGCGAGATGCACGCGTTACTCGGCAGCAGCGCGGCGCCCGAGGAACGGCCGGTCGAGTTCATTCTGCGATCCAGCGAGACCGGCTGGCTGGTCGTGGAAGTGCGGGAAGTCGCTCCCTAGCGCGCAGGCGCATCCCAGGCCCGTCCGCGGCGAGGCCAGGGAGCGCTCCTACACGTGCCGCTCGTGCGCGACGCCGCGGACGTCCATCTCGAACTCGATCCCCACGATCGGCGGCCGGGCGTCGAACAGGTGTAGACCGTGGCCCCGCGCGACTCCCATGCCGCCGAGGACCACGTCGGTGAGGTCGTCCTCCATGTGCGCGGTGTAGGCATTCGTTCGGTTCACGAGTCCCCATCCCACACCCAGCGCCTCCAGCCGCGCGGACATGACGCGCATGACGTAGGTACCTTGTCGCGCATGGCCTCGGCGCTGGTCTCGCCTTCTCGGTGGATGCCCGTCGCCTCGTCGTACTCCCCGCTTCCCGCGACCACGAACGTCGGACTTGCGGCGCCTGGAGCGGGTCTCACGTACGAGAAGGCGTAGAGGCATTGGACACTCGGTGGATTCACAACGGGAGCCACGTTGGTGCGGGCGACCGGGTTGCGTCCGTCGACGCACACACCCCAGGCGTCCAATAGGCCGCGGTACTCGGCGTTGAAAGCGTCGAAGCCGCCGAACGTGTACGGCTCCGGGCAACGAAGCTGTATCGCGCATAGGGCGTGTCGCTGGTGACCCTCGGCTCGCATGTGGGCCTCCGCGATGTCGAAGCCGTCGCGCCAGGGAACGCCCGTGTGGAGCGTTACGTGGACGACCTCATGCCCTGCGTCCGCGACGACCCCCGCGGAATAGGCGGGGATGCCCTCGATGAAACGGTAGTGCCCCCGAGCGTTGCTTACCACGCGCATCGACGCCTGATCTCCCTGTGCGAACGGGATGGCGATCCACACGCGAAGCGTACGCCCGAGGGCGCTCCGTCGCAACGGCGCGACGCTCTCAGTACGCGGCGAAGATGACATCGGCGGCGCGCGCGTCTACTAATACATGTGAGCACGGCGGCGGCCGAGGGGTCACTGTAGCACACGGAAGATCGCTGGAGCCCAGATAGGATCGCTCGATGCATCCCGACTTTGACGCGCTCGTCCTGGCGCACGTGGATACGATACGCAGAATCGGCCGGTCGCGCCTGCGGCGACGGGACGAACTGGACGACTTCACGCAGGACGTGATCGCCCGCGTGTACGCCAACCGGGAACGCCTGCGGGACCTCGGACGGTTCCCGCAGTGGGTGGCCGCGATCGCGCGGAACACGTCGTCGAAGTGGAACGGCAAGGGCATCCCGCTACCCGTCGGCGACCTGCCAGACCGACCCGTCGGCGAGCCGGATTCGCACGCGCGGCTGGAGGGCGCGGAGCGGTCGCTCCGCGTGGCGCAGGCTCTCGGTGACCTCGAAGAGAGCGACCGCGACATGCTCGTGGCGCACTACATGGACGATGCCACGTACGCGGAGCTGGAGCGGGAATACGGCCTCTCGCGGTCGGCGGTGGCGATGCGCCTCCAGCGCGCGCGCCAACGCCTGCGCGGGCGACTTCGACACGCGGTGGTAGGCCTGGCGGCGCTGTTGGCGCCTCGGCGCGAGCGCGCGTTCGGGGCGCCTTCGATGCACAGTTCCACGCTCACCAGAGTCATCTTCGTCGGCGTGGGAGCGGCGTGCATCGCCGGCGCGACGCTGGCCCCGCCCGGAAGCAGCATGAACCCCAACGACGCTACGCCCGCAGCGCGAGTCGACCTGGCGCTCGGGAGACCGGGCGGAAAGGACAGCCGCATGAGTTCGTCGCAGGACCGTCTGTCGCTCGCGAAGATCACGCGAGAGAACGGCTCTGTCGTCATCGACGGCGTCCCGTCGCTCTCGTTCCCGGGCAAGATGTGCACCTATGCGGGCGCGCTGGAGGCTGCGATGGCAGTGACGGCGCATCCATACGACTACACGGACCTGATGGGTGTCTCCGGCCTCGCCTTCCGCGTGCGTTGGTACGACGCTGACGGCAGGAAGTGGTGTCCGTCGGCCTCGGTCGGTGAGTTCCCCGAGGAGGCGGCGGCCATCGCCAAAGCCACCGGGTGGAAGGGGAGCGCGATCCTGTTCGACGACTGGGCGAACCCGGATGTCGGCCGATACGCGAGCCGAATCACCGCGGCCGTGAACGCCGGTCTCCCCGTCGTGACGTACGCAGGCGCATTGAACTGCGCGACCATCTACGGCTACACGGACGATGGCGAGCAACTCTACATCCGCAGCTACTTCAACCAGGCGGAGCCCGTCGCGTGGGACATGGAGAAGGTGGGCCCCATGTTGGAGTTCTTGGAGGGCCACACCGAGGCGATGGAGCCGCGCGCCGCTGTCGCGACGTCCCTGAGCATCGCCGTGGACCACTGGCGCGTGGAACACGGCGCTTGGGATGTCGGCCGCTATCTCTACGGCGAGGCGGCGTATGACCGCTGGTTTGCGTACCTCGACGACATGGACGGAATCCCCTCCGAGGAGCTCGAGGAGTTCCGCCACGTCTCCCTGTGGACTTACGAATCCCTGCTGGACGCGAGACGCGAGGCGGCGGCGTACCTGGGAAGGGCCGCCGACACGCTAACCGGCGACGCGCGCGCCACGGTGGCGCGGGCAAGCGACGTCTACCAGGCCGAGCACGACCTGCTGATGGAGTCGATGAGCCGCGAGGGCGCCCTCATGCACCGGACACACGGGCCCGGCATCGCGGCGTGGACGAGCGAGGGGCTCGCCCGCGAGAGGGCCGTGCTGGCGCAGGCGGCGGAGATGGAAGCGTCGGCGATCGCGGAGCTCACGCGCGCGGTGGCACTCCTGGACGACTGACCCGCTAACGGCAGTCGCGCGTGCCGTCGCGCTCTGAGACGACCGCTACGCGCCCGCCATGCGACGTATGCTCCTGCCGCCGTCCATCACGACCGTCTGCCCGGTGACGTTGGCGAAGACCGGGCCGCATATCAGGCAGGCCATGTCGGCGATCTCCGCCCGCGTGATTAGCCTGGCCATTGGCGTTGCGGCGGTCGCGGTCGCGACGAGTTCCTCGGACATGTCCTCGTTATCCGCAATCAGGTCGGGCGCGATCGCGTTTACGGTCACCTCGGGGGCGAGGTCGAGCGCCATCGCCTCCGTGAGGTTCAGCACCGCCTGCTTGGCGAGACCGTATATCGAGTGGCTTCGATGGAAGGCGTCCGTCGCGGCAATGTTGATGATGCGGCCGCCGCCGCGTTCCTTCATCGACCGGCCGAGGATCTGGGACAGCGCGAACGTCGGGCGCAGGTTCCCCGACAACACATGGTGGAAGTGGGGCGTCGCGAGGTCCAAGAACGGCGTGTCGACGT
>NYZG01000159.1 GCA_002687025.1 Candidatus Poribacteria bacterium | reverse complement strand
GTTCGTTGACACCACGATGCCATCCTCCGCCTTCGTACGCTGGGTGCGTGTAGTACAGCTCGTTGTCGATGTGCTTGTGGTCCGCGCCGAGGAACTCGGTCAGATACGGCTCGACCGCGGGGTGATCGAGGAAGCACGCGAACTTCGGGTCGGCGTCGATGACGCGCGATACGGGTCGGTTGATGTGGTAGCGGAGCCTATCGGGATCGTCGGCATTGAGGGTTGCGATGTCTGCGCCCTCAGCTCGCGCGCTCCATCGGTCGTATTGGGCGAGTTCGGCCGGGCTCAACGCTCCCCGCAGGTGGATGTAGCCCTGTACGTCGAACTCGAAGCGCGCGTCGTCGCTGATCGCCATGCGATGGCCCTGTGTATCGGCTTGGGCGGCTACTGGTCCGGCCATTCGTCGGTCGGGACGTTCTTGTATACGTCCTCAATGGCGTGGAATCCATCGCCTATGACGACGGAATACAGGTTCTCGGAGTCGATCTGCACCGGGTCGAGCAGGACGGACGGCACGTCTATCTTGCCGTTGGCGATCGCTCCGTCGGTCGATATCGTCTCGCCCTTGGCCAGCGCGACCGCGAGCTCGGCGGCGCGCGTGGCCAGAGGCTTCAGAGGCTTGTAGACGGTTACCGTTTGCGACCCTTCCACGATCCGCTGGCACGCGGCCACGTCGGCGTCTTGCCCACTCACGGCGACGGCGCCGTCCAGCCCCTGCGCGCGAAGGGCCGCGATTGCGCCGCCCGCCGTGCCATCGTTGGAGGCGACGATCGCGTCGATCGCGTTGTCGTTGGCGGTCAGCGCGTTCTCGACGTGCTTCAATGCCTCATCGGGATCCCAGTTGTCGGTGAACTGGTCGCCCACGATGCGGATTGCCCCGCTGTCTATGAACGGCTGCAGCGCGCGCATCTGGCCCTCGCGGAGCAGAAGGGCGTTGTTGTCGGAGGGAGCGCCGCCTAGCAGGAAGTACGCGCCGGTCGGCTTGACGCGTGCCAGGTATTCCGCCTGCATATAGCCGACGCGCTCGTTGTCGAAGGAGATGTAGAGATCGAGGTCGCAGTCGCGGATGATGCGGTCGTACGCGAGGACGGGGACGTCCTGCGCGTGTGCGGCCTCCACGATGCGCGCGGCGGCGACGCCGTCGCGCGGGATCACGACGAGCACGTCCACATCCTGCACGAGGAGATTCTCAGCCTGGGAGTTCTGCCGCACTGGATCGCCGTCGGCAGACTGCACGAGGACCTCCGCGCCCAACTCCTCGGCTCGTGCCACGAACAAATCGCGGTCGCGCTTCCAGCGCTCGACGCGCAACGAGTCCATGGACAGGCCGATGCGCAGGGCCTGCGCGTTGGCGGCGTCCGAGCCGGCTTTGCAGCCCATCAGGAGGATGAGGGCGACGGCCGGCAAGACGGCGGCGGCGCATCGTCGTGCGCATTGACGTGCGGATGGGGCGCGTGTCATACGGTGGTCCTCCGCTGGCGTGCGCTAATCGCCGCCCGAGTCGGCGCCCGCTGCCGGATCGGTGTCCGGGGCCGGGCGGAGTCGGACAACGTCGCCTTCCTCCACCACACCCTCAGTCAGCCTGGCCCGCGACAGCCGGTCCCGGGTCACCTCGATCACCTCGACCACGCCGACCGGGGTCTCCGTGGCGCCGAGGCGTTCGCCGGTGTCGGGATCGGTGATGGCGTCTCCCTCGCGCAGGACGCGGAACACGTCGCCGGTGTCGATCCCATGTCGCGTGCCGAGGTTGATGTATACGTCGCCGGTGTCGGTCTCGATGAACGCCACCTTGCCCACCAAGACGATGGCGGGCTCGTCCGCGTCCTCGTCTGGGAGCGGGGGCCCCACGCGCTCGCGTACCTCACGGACGAGTTCGGCCATGACGTCCTGGGTCACTCGCCCGAGCAGCGTGCGTCGGAAGTTCGGCGGGCGTCCGGGCGTGTCAGGCGCGTCCCAGCCAGGACGCCCGAACGCGATCTGATTCAGCGCCTCCGGCATGACGACGGGGGCCCCCTGCACGGGTGGCAGGAGAGGCTGTGGGCCGATGTGGGCGGACGGCCCGGCGTCGGACATGCCCGCTTCGAGGGGCCCTGATTTCACGCTTGCCGAGGTGTACCGTTGGCCCCGCGAGACCCGCTTGGCCATTATCTCCGTACCGGTTCGCCCGTAGACGCTGAAGTCGACCTCGACACCTGCCCTGTAGTACGCCCCGACGACTCCTACCGCGGCCGACGCCTCGACGGTCGCGGCGATCGACCCGGAACCACCACCTGTCTGCCCGCTAACGTCCTTGCGGTACATGCCCCGCGCGCGCTCCTGCTTGAACGACTTGATGACTCCCTCGACAGTTGCCGTCGCGTTCAGCCGCTCGGCCAGGCGACGCCGGGCGTCCTCGCTCTTCCGCACGTCCCGCGCGGACACCCCCAGCTCGCGCATGGCCGCCTCGGCCTCCTCGACGGAGATCGCCTCGTACCCATAGGCGTCGTCGAGCGTCGACACCAGCATGTCGCGGAAGCCCACGTCGAGCTGCCAGTACTCCCGTTGTCCCCTCGACCGCCCGAAGATGCGCGAGAGCGGCCCGAAGGCCAAGCACCCACACCCATGCGGCGAGTCGAAACCGGAGTGGTCGAGGAAGGCCAGGGCCAGGATCCGCTTGTCCTGCGCGATGGCCGGAACCACGAGGAATGAGCAAGTCAGCGCGATGGCGGCCAACGGAAGGCGGGCGCGAGTGGCCCCGCGATGTGGAGTGTGTGCCAAGTGCGTCCCCTGTTGCCGAAGGCGATTCTAGGCGTGCGATCGCGGAAGTGTCAAGCGAGATTGGGCCGTGACTGTCGTAGTCCTCGGCGACGTTGCCTCGGCCCCATCGTTCGGCGACTATAGCGGGCATGATCCATGTGACCAAGCGCGTGCGCGTCCACGCCGCCCACATCAACGTTGGCGTCATCCTCGCCGATGACTGCGCCACGCTTATCGACTGCTGCGCAGACGCTGGCGCGTCGGTGGATGGCGCGTTCGGGCTCCCGGTGCAGCAGGTGGCTCTGACGCACTACCACCGCGACCAGAGCGTGGGTCTGAGCGATCTCGCGGCGGCGGGCGCCCGCGTGTGCGTGCCGGACGGCGAACGGGCCCTGTTCGAGGATGTCGAGCAGCACTGGGGTGACCCGGCTCACCGGTGGCATCTGTACGACGATCACCCCTTTCCGCCCGTGCGCGTCGCTTCCGTGCCTGTCGCGGAATCCTATGCCGATGGCTCCAAGTTCGCGCGAGGCGATTCGCGCGTGACCGTTCTCCACACGCCTGGCCATACCGACGGCAGCGTGTCGTACGTGGTCGACGATGACGGCTGCCGCGTCGCGTTCGTCGGGGACGTGCTGTGCGAGGGTGGCCGCCTGTGGGACATTCACAGCCTCCAGAAGGGCGAGGAAGGGCTCAGCGATTACCACGGCTTTCTCGGCGCGCGCGGAGAGCTGGCAGGCAGCCTGGAACGTCTGCGGGAGGCCGCCCCCGATGTAATCGTGCCGTCACACGGCGGAATCATCCACGATCCGCAGGCGGCCATCGCGACGCTGCTCGCGAGGCTGGAGGCGTGCTACGACCAGTACGCATCGGTGTCCGCCCTGCGCTACTACTTCCCGCGCATGTTCACCCAGTTCGATGGTCGCGACGACCACATGCCCATCCGCGATGTCATCGACCCGCCGCCTTTCATGCGGCACGTCGGCACTAGCTGGGTTGTCGTGTCGGACAATCGCGAGGCGTACGTCATGGATTGCGGCTCTCCGCGGGTGCTGGAATCTCTCGAAGAGATGAGCGCGGCCGGTGAAGTCGACGAGGTCACTGGGCTGTGGATCACGCACTACCATGACGACCATGTGGACGAAATCCCGGCGTTTCAGGCGGCACACGAGTGCGTCACGCGGGCCGACGCGGCGGTCGCGGATGTTGTGACCCGACCGACAGCGCATCGTATACCGTGCATCTCGCCATCGGTCGCGCGCGTCGACCACGTGACGGCCGAAGGCGAGTCGTGGGAGTGGAACGAGTTCCGCATGACCGCGTACCACTTCCCCGGGCAGACCTACTACCACGGCGGTCTGTTCGTGGAGGGCCACGGCGTACGCCTGTTCTTCTCGGGGGACTCGTTCACGCCCGGCGGGATGGACGATTACTGCGCCATGAACCGCAACCTACTGGGGAGCGGCCTCGGTTACGACCGATGCCTCGCGCTCCTGGAAGCGCTTGAGCCGACGCACATATTCAACTGCCACGTCGACCGCGCGTTCGATTTCACCAACGCCCAGATGCACCAGATGCGCGCCAACCTGCAGGCGCGCCAGGAGGCCTTCGGCGATCTGTGCGCGTGGGAGCACGTCAACTACGGTCTGGACATGCATTGGGTGCGTTGCGACCCGTACGAGCAGCGCGTCGCGGCGGGCGATACGGCCACGGCGTGTGTGTGCGTCACCAACCACTCGGACGATGCGCGGGTCGTTCGGGCGCGACTGGAGACGCCGTCGGGGTGGCCGGCGTTGTCGTGGGCATCGGCAACCATCCCGGCTGGAACCGACGGCTCCGTGCCGTTCCGCATTCCAGTCCCGGCGGGCGCATCTCCCGGTCGGTACGTGCTGCCGGCGGACATCACCTATCACGGCCGGCCACTTGGCCCGATACGCGAAGCGATCGTCGAGGTGGCGTGATGCGGCCGGACAACTCGGAGCGGCTCCCTTGACCCGTCTTTCGCTGATTTACGAACTGGCGGCCCGCCTCGAGAAGCGGGCCAATCAGGCCGAGACGCTCGCGCCAATGATGCACATGGACGACGTGGCCACGCGGGTCACGACGGCGTACGGCTTCCACCTGTGCGGGCCGGCGCACAACGCGGTGATGTTGGCGGCGACGCGGCTCAGCACGCCGTATCCGTACGAGGCTTTGGCGTCGCTGCTGGCGCTCTACATGACACGCGACGGTGGCACGTTCATCGACGTCGGCGCGAACATAGGGTATTTCAGCCTGCTCGTTGCCACGTGCACCGACGCTCCGCTGCGGGTGCACGCCATCGAGCCATTGCCGCAGAACTTCCGATGGGTGCGCGAGAACATCGACGCGAACGGGCTTGGCGAGCGGATCATGGCGTATGCCGTTGCCGCCGGCGCCGAGGATGGCGAAGCGTCGATGTCGAACTACGGAACCGGCGCCTCATTGGTGCGCGGCTGGGACGATGGGAAAGGGGACAAACAGGGCGCCGTCTCGGTGCCTGTGCGTCGCCTGGACGACCTGTTCCCGCCGGACCACCTTCCGGGCCCGATCACGATCAAGATCGACGTGGAAGGGTACGAATGGGAGGCCGCGAAGGGAGCAGCGCGTCTCTTCGCATCGCCTGCGGTGCACTGCATCCTAATGGAGCTGAGCCACGGGCAACATCCGGGTGGCCACAACGCCACCGCAGCCGACACGCTGGGCCTCATGGCGGAGTATGGCTACGAATGCTTCGGCCACCACTCGGCGGTCAGCGGGCGAATCCAGAAGCAGGACGCGCTGCTGTATCCACCCGACCACGCGGACATACAGGCCCCTGAGCGGTGGCCCGGGAATTGGGTCTTCGTGCGCCCCGACGCGTCCTGGGACGCGCTTGTGCGACGCATGCCGGCGCTCTACGGGATGTTCTGCTCGACGGGTCACCGCACGGAAGCGGAGATTCGGGAGTTCCTGGACGGGCTCTGACGCCGAGGCCGATTTGGCCGTGCGCGTGAGACGGGCTTACACTCCCGTGTGGTCGCTGTCGCGGCCAACCAACCCAGAGTTGGAATGGCTCAGCGAAAGGCACACAGCCCCATGGCGACCGAACACACCGGCCTCGTTACGTTCCAAGGCGGAGCCCTCACCCTTGTGGGGGACGCCGTCGACGTCGGGGACAACGCGCCGGCATTCACCACCGGTTCCGGTCTGGCGGAGCTCGCGTCGCTGAGCGACTACCTCGGCAAGGTCGTGGTGCTGAACGTCGTCCCCTCGCTCGACACGCCGGTCTGCGACACGCAGACACGCCGCTTCGACGGAATCGCCGCCGCCGCGGG
>NYZG01000158.1 GCA_002687025.1 Candidatus Poribacteria bacterium | reverse complement strand
GACCAATTGACCGGCAACGACGGCGCGGTCGACCCCGTGCTCTCCGTGGGCGCGAACTACCTGCGTGTTGGCTCGCGCGAGACGAAGCCGGAGGCGGAGCTATCCCCGCACTTCGACATCGTCTGCCTGCGGAACTACGGCGAGCTTGGCGCGGGCAACGGCCCGGCCGACGATGAGGTGCTGGCGTTCCTCGCCGCCCAGTCATCGGCCGTAGAACCGCGGCACAAGTTGGCGACGACGTGGAGCGAGCTGAAGTCGCAGTAGCCTGATCTCTCGGGAGGCAGGCTCCACGCCTGCCTCCACCCCTCCCGCCAGACCGGCGGCTAGCTCCCACCTGGCTACGACCTCAGGACGGCTCCCAACTGCTCCTCCAGCGAGTGGAGGATCTGCGCCTGGAGCTTCTCGACCTCCGTGTCGGTGAGCGTGCGCTCATGCGACCGGTATTCCAGGGCGAACGCGAGGCTCTTCTTGCCTTCGGCGACATGCTCGCCCGTATAGACGTCGAACAGCGTGATGCTTGCGAGTAAACCTGACACCGACTCCCGAATCGCGGTCAGGACTTCCTCCGCCGGCACGTCCTCGTCCACGACGATCGCCAGGTCGCGCGTCGTGTTGGGGAACGGGGGGAGTTGGTCCATCCATCGGGTGGAGTCGCCGTGCTCCGCGAGGCGGTCGACGTTCACGCTGAACACGTAGACGCGCTGCGTGAGTCCGTAGCTTTGTAGGACCTCCGGGTGGACCTCGCCAAGGAACCCGATCTCCTCGCCGCCAACGCTCAGCGTGGCGCTACGCCCGGGATGCAGCGTGCCCGACTCGGACCGGTCAAGCGACGCGTCGGTGATGTCGACCTCCTCCAGCAGCGCCTCGACGATGCCCTTAACGTCGTAGAAGTCCGGTTCCGCATCGTCCGTAGACCAGTGCTTGGCCGAGGCGCCGCTGACGGCGCCGGCCAGCGTGAGCTGCTCGTCGGGCAGTTCGCCCAATGGGCCGGGGATGAACACGCGCTGCAGCTCGTAGAGCGCTACGTGCTCGACCTGGTGTCGCCGGTTGTACGCCACGCTCTGCAAGAGGCTCGGTAGTAACGACGTGCGCAGAACCGCCATCTCCCTGCTCAGGGGATTCTCGACGGCAATCTGATCATGGATGGGGTCGTGGTTCTCGGGTCGCAGCTTCTGTAACTCATCGGTGGCGTACCAGGCGACGTGGCACGCCTCGTACAGGCCGTGGCGGTGCATCACCTCATGTATACACCGCTTGAGGCCTTGGAAGGGGTCCAGTCGTGGGTTCGGAATCTCGCCGACGGGGATGGTGACCGGGATCGCGTCGTAGCCGTGCACGCGCGCAATCTCCTCGACCAGGTCGATCTCGCGGGTGATGTCCGGGCGGAACGTGGGGACGGTCACGGTGAGGCGGCCGCCATCCGTTACGCCGAAGCCGAGGCCGTCCAGGATGCGGACCATCTCCTTCTTGGGTATATGCGTGCCGAGCACCTTGTTGGCGCGTCGGGGTCGGAACTCAATCGATACCGGCTCCGCGGGAGTCGGGTATGCGTCCACGACACCGCGGCAGACCTCGCCGCCCGCGACCTCCGCGATCAGTTGCGCCGCGCGATCTAAGGCGGTGATGACCGCCTCCGGGTCGGCGCCTCGCTCGAACCGGTACGACGCATCGGTCTGTATCGCGAGCGCCTTCGCGGCCCGTCGGATGCTGACCGGGTTGAAATACGCGCTCTCCAGAAGGATGTGCTCGGTGCCGCCAGACACCTCGCACTCGGCGCCTCCCATGATCCCGGCGAGGGCGACGGGCTTCTCCGCATCGGCGATGACGAGCGTTTCGGAGTTCAGCGTGTGTGTCTTGCCGTCGAGCGTGGTGAGCGTCTCACGGGAGCGCGCGCGGCGCACGACGATGCGGTTCTCCGCCAGCCGTTCGTAATCGAACGCGTGGAGCGGATGACCGATCTCCAACAGCACGAAGTTCGTGATGTCCACGACGTTGTTGATCGGGCGCAGCCCGGACGCGCGCAGCCGCTGCTGCAGCCACGACGGCGAAGGGCCGATCGTGACGTCGCGGATGACGCGCGCGGCGTATCGCGGACACAGCGACGGGTCGTTGATCTCGACGGAGGTGAGATCCTCGGTGGCGGCTTGGCCCTCCGGCACGTCGATCTCGGGCAGCGCGTGCTGAAGATGCTCGACCGTGGCGATCTCCCGCGCCAGGCCGATCATACTCAGGCAGTCCGGCCGGTTCGGCGTGATACTGATCTCCAGCGCCGTGTCGTCCAGGTGGAGCGCCTCCACGAGGGGCGCCCCGAGCGTGAGAGATGCGGAAAGCTCCATGAGCCCGTCCGCGTCATCGGAGATGGCGAGCTCCTTAGCCGAGCAGAGCATCCCCTGTGACCGAATGCCGCGTATCTCCGTTTCCGCGATCTCCATGCCGGCGGGCAGCTTCGACCCCACCGGCGCGAACGGCGCGACCATCCCCGCGCGCGCGTTCGGCGCGCCGCACACCACACCGACGGTCTCGGCTCCGGTGCTCACCTGGCACACGCTCAGGCGATCCGCATGGGGATGCGGCGCCACCGTCTCGATCCGCGCGACGATGATGTCACCAATGCCCTCGTTCAGCGGAAACGTCTCTTCGACTTCGACACCCAACATCGTGAACTTCGCCGCGAGCTCGTCCAGCGAGAGGGTTGTGGCGACGTAGTCTCGGAGCCAGTTGGTACTCACCTGCATGGCCTACGTACCTTCCGCGATGGGGCGTTCAGCGGCCTGAAGAGGGGCCGCCGCTAAGGCTGGACTGGGGAGTCCAGACAGAAAACGACGCGATAATCCGCCCAAGGAGGCGTCAGATTATGGTAGCACGGATGAAGCCGGAGTCGGGCAGGCCGGGCGTGTACGAAGAAAAACCTTATGGACGATCGAAACCGTCCATAAGGCGCTATCCCCTAAGTCTTTCGCAATCAAACGTTACTTGACTGTCCCTCGCCTATCGGCCTCTGACGCTTGAAGCTTGAGGCCAAATCGCGCGATTTCGGGAACTTTCCGCCGAAGCCGACATTACTCGTCGGTTTCGCGGTTGGGGCTGCGCCTTATGAACGTCCAGAGAACCTTCACCACTATCAGAATCCCGAGAAACGCGTACAGTACCTTCGCCGCTTGCCAAGAGGACTCTCGCGATCCGGTACCGCGGATCGTGAACACGACGCCCCCGAGGGCGATCATGAACAGCAGCGTCTTCCAGTTCATGCCTCGCACGGCGATCTCCCGTGTCGGCGGTGAGACGGATACGCGTCTCGAATGAGCCACGGGTCCGATAGGCGGCCTCTCTGCCGCGTCGGATCGCGGATGGCTCGGGACCGTGCGCCGCGTGAAGCCGAGGATTCTGGGTAATGCGCCGATTCCTTCCACGATCGCGCGCCGTCGCCGAGGCGGGGACGCCATCGGCCCCACGTCCAACGTCGCGCTACGAGCACGCGTCGCATGCCTCGCCGTGCTCGCTACTCTCCTAACGGCGGGAACGGCCGTGGGGTTTAGCGGAAACGTACAGGCGGCGCGGGTGCGCGACGAGGGAATGCACGCGCTACCCACGCAGCGCCGCGACACGGCGATGGCCGCGTCGACGACGGTGACGGAGGCCCCGCGTCCGTGGAAAGCTATCCGAGCGGGGCGAGCCCGTTCAGTGTGTGGGACATGGCAGGCGCCGTCGCAGTGGCCGACAGGTACGCCACGACATCCTGCCACCACGCGCTGGATGCCGGCCCCGCCCGGCCCGAAACCGGCTTCTGTAGCGTGCGCTCTCGCGCGCACGAGGGCCTCGACGCGCACGTGCCGCGTCGCCTGTTCGGGGCGCCGACATGGGTCTGAGTTGCGTTGGGTTTCGCGTAGGTCGGAATGGGTGACCGGCCGGACTGAGGGCGCCCGGAGCTATGTCTACCTGTACGGGACGGCGCCCACGCCGGGGTGGTACTGGAGGGGACAATGCGTCGGATCTCATCTCGTGCTGCATTGGCGACGCTGCTGCGGCTCGTGGCAATCCTCTGCGCGATTTCGTTCGGCGCATTTGCAGGTGTCGAAGACGCGGTCGTCTCCCTGACGGGCGCGCGCACGCGCCTTGTCTGGGTGCGCGACGAAGGTGGCGTCCACGCAGTGTACGGATTCGACACCGAGGACGGCAGAGGAGTCCGTCGCGTAGTGACCGACGTACGAACCTACGCGAAGCCCATCTTCACGCAGGATGGGAGTCGAGTGGTCTTCACGAGGCGGTCAGAGAACGCTGTCTACATCGTCAACTGGGATGGCACGGGCCTTCGTAAGCTCGTCAGCGGCTTCGCGTCGGACGTGTGGCGTGATCCCGCTACAGGTGTCGACTGGCTGTACGTCCGGGATGACGACGGCGGAGGCACGAACCCGCTCGTTCGCTACCGGCTGGACGATCCGTCCGTCGTGGAGACGTTCTGGCGGCAGACGCCCTTGGGACATGAGCAAGTACCCTGGTTCCGCCTTTCACACGACGGGACACGCGCCGCCGACGCGTTCCCGTGGCCGCGTTGCGGAGTCGCCACGCTCACGGGCGAACCCACGTGGCGGGAATACACGAACGGGTGCTGGCCCTCCATCGCGCCGGACGACAGCTATCGCATGTTCGTCTTCAACGGCGACCATCGAACGGTGACGATGTTCGATGCCGACGCGCAGAACCGCCGCACCGTGCGGATCAACGACGCTCCCGGCATCGACGGCGAGGAGGTGTACTACCCCCGATGGAGCAACCACCCGCGCTTCATGACGATGACCGGCCCGAGAATCGGCAAGGCATCCGGGGAGCTCTACCTCGGTCGCTTCAACGAAGGCTTCACCGCGATGGACGGATGGGTCCGCATCACTTACGACAATACGGCGGATATGGAAGGCGACGCCTGGATCGATCCTGGGCGGCTCGGCCGTCATCTTGGCGAGGCCCCCTATACCGTCGCGCTTGAGAGCGAGGGAGGCGCGGCTGACTGGGCGTGGGACTTCGGCGACGGGGCCGTGAGCAAGGGAGCCGTCGGCCGCCACACGTACTCGACGCCCGGGCGGTACACGGTCGTCGCGCGAGGCTCAGGTGGCGAACGACGCGGATACGTGCAGGTGGATGCCGCGGCGCCACCACGTCCCCTATATGCCGTCGTTCGGGACGGCACGGAAATCGTCGTCAAGTTCGATGAGGACATCGAGGTCCGCCGCCCACACTTCCGCATGGGGTCGGGGGCGGCTGTGGACGGTTGGCGCGTCGGGACAGACGGACGAACGCTGGTCGTTACTCTGGATCGCCGGCTGGCGGATGCTGACGACATCCTCCTGGAGGGAATCGCCGACCGCGCGCAGGAGCCGAACCGGCTCGAGCCGCAGTGGGTAACAGTCCGTGCGGCCACGTGGCCGGTCGACGGCACGGAGCCGATCTTCGTCTGGAAGAACGCGAACGATCCCGGCGAGCCGACGTATCGACTGTGGTCCCGAGACGAAGCGGCACTGGATCATCACTACGCAATGACGCTCACCGGCGGCGCGTTCCTCGCGGACGAGGCCGACAAACATCTGCTCGACGCCTTCCGCAACGCGAACGCCCTCACGGTCGAGGCGACGATTGCGCCACGCGACCTGTCGCAAAGCGGCCCCGCGCGCATCGTCACTTTTTCGACGGACTCCGGCTCCCGCAACTTCACGCTAGGGCAGCAGGGAGATCGCTTGGTCTTCCGCCTGCGGACGCCTCGCACCGGCGCAAACGGCGCGAGCCCGGAGGTCGACCTCGGCCCTCTGACCGCGCGAGAACCTCAGCATGTCGTCGTGACCTACTCCGCGGGGAAACTGGTCTACTACCGCAACGGCAAGCAGGTGCTGGAGACGCACGGCGTGCAGGGCGACTTCAGCAACTGGGAGCCCCATCACTTCCTATTCGGCGATGAGTGGGATGGTGGCCGCGTGTGGCGCGGGACGCTGGAAGGCGTCGCGCTGTACGCTCGCGCGCTCGACCCGGCAGAAGCGCAGCGCAGCTATGAGGAGCACAACAGTCTCCTGCGGGCGCGGCGCGAGGTTGAGCGCATCGAAGTCGAGGCGACGCTCGTCGACCGTTCGGATGTCCCCGCGCTTGGGGACATCGCGCCGTATCGGGAGGCGCTGGTCATGGAGGAGTACGCGGTGCACGCGGTCGCTTCGGGCTCCCTGGCGGCTAAACGGATCCGCGTTGCTCGGTGGGCGATCCTCGGCAGGAAGGAGCTCGATCTGCCGTCGGTAGGGACGGCGCAGCCGGTTCGGTTCAAGATCGAGTCTCTTGCCGACAACCCGCAACTCGACAGCATCTACCTGTCCGACACGCTCGACCTCGACCTGGATATGCCGCTGTTCCACGCCGTGCGTTGACGCTCGCGATCCCCGTCGATTCGGAGGCGTGCGGGACGCGCGGTCGATTGCGGGTCCGCGCCCGCCGTGGGATCATCGCCGGACGCGAGATCCGAGAGGCACACATGGCACGACCCATCGTTCTGGACACGGACACGGGCGTCGATGACGCGCTCGCGATATGTCTCGCGATGCGATCGCACGAGATCGACGTCGCGTGCATAACGGCCGTGAGCGGCAACATCGACGTCGACTACGCCACGGCGAACATCCTGCGCACACTCGACGCGATTGAGCCGAATCGACGCCCGCCTGTTGCGAGAGGCGCGGGCCGTCCGCTCGTGCGAGAACCGGTCTGCGCCGACGAGGTGCACGGCGGCGACGGACTCGGTGGCGCGCACGCGCTGACGGACGACGATGGCCGGCCGACGTATCCACCGAGCGACGTGCCGCCGGCCCAAGACGCCGCGCAGGACGTCATTCTCCGAGAGATTCGCGAGCGTGACGGCGACATCACGCTCGTCGCCGTGGGTCCGCTGACGAACATCGCACGATGCGTCCAGGCCGACCCCGCCGCCATTGGGAGCGTGCGGGAGATCGTAGTTATGGGCGGCGTCTTCGACCGCCCTGGGAACGTGTCGATCTGCGCTGAGTTCAACATCTACGCCGATCCGCACGCCGCGGCGATCGTCTTCGATTGCGGGGCCCCGATCACGCTTTTCCCCCTCAACGTCACCGAGCAGGTGACCCTGACTCGCGACGCGGTGAACCGACATGGGAACGACGGCCTCGGCCGGTTCGTGCGGGACATCACGGGTCACACGATGGAGTTCGCGGCACAATACGAGGACGCGCAGGGCATGTACGTGCACGACGCGCTCACCATCGCCTACCTTGTGGACGAGGGCCTTTTCGGGTTCCGCGATGCGTGCGTTACCATTGAGACGTCGGGCGACATCTCCGCCGGGCTGACGGCGGCCGATCTGCGGGATCGGCCCCGGTTCAAGGACACGCCCAACGCGCGCATCGCCCTGTCCGTGGACGCGCCGCGATTTCTCGCGCTCTTCGAGGATCGCGTGCTGCGCGGCTAGGGGACCCGAGAGGGACAGCTTGAGCGACATCTGGTCCGCCGCATACGGCTTCGTGACGTCGCTGACGCTGACCTATGCGGTGGTCGCGTGCTTCTTCGTCGTCGGGCTGTTCCGTCTCCGCCGTCGGCGGGCGCCCGCGCCTGCCAACGCCGACCTACCCCACGTGTCGATCGTCGTCGCCGCGCGCAACGAGGCCGAGAACGTCGACGCCTGCCTGCCCGCCCTGCTGGCGCAGGACTACCCGCAAGATCGATACGAAGTGATCTTCGTGGACGACCACTCCGAGGACGACACACGCGCTCGGGCCGAGGCGTATCTCGACGGCGCGCCGCATCTGCGCGTGTTATCTCTCGCCGACCTGGGAGACGCCGACCGCACCGGGAAACAGCACGCTCTCGACCTCGGCATTCGCCAAAGCCGCGGCGAGATCGTCGCCGGGACGGACGCGGACTGCGTTGCCCCGCCGAGTTGGCTGCGCGCCCTCACGTCGCGATTCCGGGCCGACACGGGCGTGGTCGTCGGGTTTTCGGTGCTGGATGCTCGTGGTGACGGCGGCAGCGCGTTCGTCAAGCTTCAGTCGCTGGAGCTTCTCGGCATCTTCGCTGCCTTCGCGGGCGGGCTGGCGTGGCGTTTGGCGATGGGCTGCACGGGCAACAGCCTCGCGTATCGACGCGCCGCGTACGAGGAGCTCGGCGGGTTCATGAAGATGGGGTTCACCGTCGCGGAGGACAACATGTTCGTGCAGTGGGTCGATCGCCACACGCAGTGGCGGATCGAGGTGGCGCATTCGGCGGACTCGCTCGTGTGGACGCGCCCCATGCCCACGTACCGCGCGTTCCTGGACCAGCGGCTGCGGTGGTCGTCGAACAGCCTGGAGAACCGGCTCTCCGTCGTGTGGTTCAGCGTCGTGGCGTACGGCGTGAATCTGCTTCTGCCGGTCGCCGTGTTGCTCGCGTTGATGGGGTTCGGATCGCTACCATGGGCGGTGGGGCTCGTCGCGCTCAAGCTGCTGCCCGAGTGGGCGCTTCTGGCGCGTGGCCTGTCCCTCTTCGGGCGACGCGACCTGCTCGCGTATCTGCCCCTGCTCGCGCCGTTCCACACATCGTACGTGCTACTCGTCGGACTGGCGGGACTGTCCGGTCGGTCGGCGTGGAAGGGGCGATCGCACCAGATGCAGCGGAAGACGTTCGGCCCGCATCCATAGTGGCGCCCGTCCTGCCCCGCGCGGCATTCAGGACAGTCGCTGCGGCGAGCCACTAGGGCGCGGGGCGCCACAGGTCGATCGGGCGACGCGCGGCGGTCTCGTATGGGAACTCGATCTTGCGACCCGTCCCGGCGGACTCATAGGCTGCGAAGACCATCCTGAGCGCCTCGCGGCCGTCTCTGCCTGTGACTAGCGGCTCGGTGTCGTCCGCGACGCAGTCGACGAAGTGCTCCATCTCCTGCGGGAATCCGTAGTTCCACGCCTCCTCATATATGGTGAACGTCCACCCGGCGGTGCTGTCCGCCTTCTCGACGGCGTAGCCGTATCCCTCCCGGCTGAACGTGCGGATGGCGTTGCCGTGCAGCAGGTCGGCGTAGGCGACGCCGTCGGAGCCGTGGACCTCGGCGCGGTCGTCCATGCCGCCGGGCTTTGCCCAACTCTCCTCGGCCACGCAGGTCGCGCCGTTGGAGAAGGTCACGATTATGACGGCGTTGTCGTCGCCGCGCGTCTTGTCGCCGTGGACGGCGGTGTCCATCTGCGCGTAGACGCTCGTGACCTCGGCGCCGGGGAGCATCCACCGGAAGAAGTGGAAGGCGTGGCAACCCATGTCGAGGGTTACGCCGCCGCCGGAGCGGTCCACGTCCCAGAACCACGGCGCGTGCGGGCCGTCGTGCTTCTCGGACTGCTTGACCATGTAGATGTCGCCCAGCGCTCCCTCGTCGGCGAGTTGCTTCAGACGGACGTACTTCGGCGTGAAGCAGAGCTCCTCGGCGTACATCAGCTTGACGCCCGCCGCGTCGCACGCGTCGATCATGGCGTCGGCGTCCGCGAGGTTCAGGCAGAGCGGCTTCTCGCAGATCACGTGCTTGCCCGCCTCCGCCGCCGCGATGGCGGCCTCGGCGTGCAGGTCGTTGGGCAGGCCCAGCAGCACGACGTCCACCTCGCCCATCTCGAGCATCTTGCGGTAGTCGGTGAAGTGGTTGGGTATGCCATGGCGATCCGCGAAGTCCGTGACATGCTCTTCTGTTGGAGAAGCGACGGCGAGGACGTTTGCGCGCGGGACCCGCTTGAGCGATTCGGCATGTATCTCGGATATGAACTGACTGCCGACGAGCGCTACGTTCACCTGTGACATGGCTTCGCCCTTCCGGTGGTCGAGGCGCCCTGGCGAGTTGTCAGTCGGACACGGGCAGGAACCACGCCACCGCGGCCAACGCCGGGGCGACCATCCACTGCATGAGGCGTGTGCCGGAGAAGACGCCCGTACCGGTGGCGCTAAGGAGTCCCGCCAGAGGCGATATGGCGATAACGACGGCCACGCCCATCGAGACGACGATGCCCGTCAGCAACGATGGATTCTGCCTGAGAAACGCGGGAAGAGGCGTGTCATCGCCCAGGGCGCTCTTGAGGAGTATCGCGAGACTCGCGGCGAGAAACGCGATGCCGGTAATATGCTGCACCGGCCCGGCGATGTCCGCCGCTTCCGGCACGGGCCCGTAGGACCAGTAGAGGTAGGCGGCCGCAGCCAGCCCCAGCAGCCCGAGCACGATTCCCGACCGCGCGACGGCGCCCCATCGGATTCCCTTCGCCGCGCCGCGATTCGGCGTCAGCCATCCTCGGGACGGCGCCAGGTTGAGCGCGTGGGCGGCGAACGTGAGCGGGGCCGCGAAGATAAGCAGCTCCAGCCACAGGACGTGGTTCAGTTCCAGCGGCGTGGCGAGGAAGAGGTCCGTGCGGCCGAGGATCAGCCCGAGAAGCAGCAACGTTGCCAGGCCGATGTGCGTTGCCAAGGCCCATTGCGTCACCGCGCGGACGCGCTCTCCGGCCTCCTTGGCGAACTTCAGGATGCCGTACAGAGACGCCAAGCTGACGTCCTCGACAAGGACGCCGGCCTCGTGCGCTGCCGCGTCGACGCTCCACTGACGCGAGGCGATGCCGATGTCGGCATTCTTCAACGCGGGGATGTCGTACAGCTGGCGCCCCACGAAGACCACGCGACTGCCCTTACGCTGTAGCAGGCGTATCACGCGCGCCTTCTGCTCGCCGGAGAGCCGGGCGTAGACACTTATTCTGTCCAGCAGTGGCAGGACATCCTCGTCCTCCATGCGCCGCAGTTGGTCGTCCGACAGCATCTGAGAGCGCTGTTCCAGCAGGCCGGCCTCGCGCGCCAGACGGAACACGTTCGCCATCTCGTAGTCCGACATCAGGATGAGCCGCATGCCGGCCCGCGAGCACTGCTCGGCGGCCTCGCGCACGCCCGGCGTGAGTTCGTCACGGAAACTGATCATGCCGAGGAATACGAGATTGTCCTCCAGCGCGTGTGGATTCCTGGCGTCGTCGTCCGTGGGGGCCAGCTTCCGGTAGGCGACGGCGATGACCTCCGTCGCCTCCTTGCACATCCCCTCGTAGACT
>NYZG01000157.1 GCA_002687025.1 Candidatus Poribacteria bacterium | reverse complement strand
GTCCGCCCGCCATATGGTCGACGTTCGTTCCGCGTCCACCTTTCTGAAGGCGATGGATCGCCCGTCCAGCGACCAACTGGGATGTTCGTAGGCGAGCGCACGCGCGTCCACGAACGGGGCGACTCCCATTCCCATGGGACCGGCGAGAAACAGAGAGGCCTCCGGAAACTGCCTCTGCATCTCGACCCCGTATGCGAGCCGTGATCCGTCCGGCGACCACGCAGGAGCAGTAGCGCGTGCAAGGGCGGCGAGCTCCGTCACCTGTCGCGCCTCGTCCTCCCCGATGCGGAGGACGTATATGTCATACTCCCAGAACCCGACGAAGTCGCTAGCCTGGAATGCGATCTTGGTGGCGTCGCGGGACAGAGACAGGGCCTCGATGAAGCCGTCCTCTTGTCGCCACACGCGGCGGGAGGAACCGCCTGGCAAGTCCTGGACGTGGATTTCGTAGGCGAGCCCGACCCTTTGGACGTACGCGATCGTCCCGCCGATCGCCGGCCTCGCATCGACCTGCGCGACTGCGGAGGCAGCCGCCCCAAGCAGCAACAGCAGCGCAGCCGCGGCCGCGGCCGCCCAGACCCGCATGTGCTGCCAAAGACGATGCGACGACGAGCCACACGAACCGTACATCAATGCCTCCTCATCCGCGGGTGGCGGCATGACAAGCGGACGGGGCCCAGACGCGCAGAGCCTAGCGGTACGGTGGCGCGACGTCGTGGCGCCGACGGGCCGCTACTCCATCGACCCCCGCTTGACGGTTCCCCAGATCGCTGCTGTCTTGCCCTTGGGCGAGACTTCCAGGACATCCCGGTCGAACCACGCGGGATAGACCGCAGGAGTAAAGTCGAAGTCGGTGAGCCGTCGGAATCCCGTGCCGTCCCGGTTGATGACGTGGATGTTGGACACAGCGCGATCGCGCTCGAGGTCCGCGAGCGGAGCCCCGGAGAAGGCGATCTGTTGGCCGTCGGGCGACCATGCGGGCCGCCGCGGGAAGAACGACGGCTCGGTCATCCGCCGCGTCACGCCCGTCGCGATGTCGAGGACGAAGAGAGAATGCTCAACCGGCCCCCACGTGCTTCTGATATAGGCGATCTCACGCCCGTCCGGGGACCACGCCGGCAGCCACTCCTCCTCGTCCGGCGACTGGGTCAGGTTGGTCCAGGGGCCTCCTACCGAGTCCATGGTAAACAGGTCCCACACGAACGTCCGAGGTATGTCCGGCCCGGAGAACACAAGCTGTGTTCCGTCCGGCGACCAGTCTGGGAACATGGGTCTGTCGACCCATGGAATGAGCCGCTGCGTGGCGCCGGTTCGCAGGTCGAGAAGATCGAGGGCATCGTGCAGCATGCCGTTCTTCGCGTATGCGTAGACGATCCGCGTGCCGTCCGGGGACCATCGTGGCACGCCATAGCTCGGCCGTTCGTCTTTCTGAGGGATCAGCTCCAATTCACCCGTGGTCACGCTCAGCAACCCCAGCCGCGGCGTGGGATGTCCGCTGATGACTGCCAGCCGCCGACCATCGGGCGACCAATCCAGGCCACGAGGGAGTGTCAGTTCGCTCAGCACGCGCGTACGACCCGTGTCGACGTCGTAGAGACTGATGGCGCCGCGTGTACCCGGATCGAGGTTCGGCCACGTGTCCCAGCGGACGTACGCGATCACAGACGCGCCGACGTGCGCGGGGATGCAGCAACACACGCACGCGATCAGTACGAGGGCGGACATCCTACGGGAGCGCACGGCACCCAAGTAGACGGCGAGACACGCGAGCGGACGTAGCAGACGGTATTGCATCTTCCCGCCTTCCGTTGGTCATCGGCGCGCTCTGTCGCGTCCTCCTGGGCCCACGTCAGCGCGTACTGTGAAGAGCATGCGTCCGCGTGCAGTCTAGCGCGTCGATGGCATTGCGCGCCAGGCGGCCCATGCTCTCCGTTTGCCGGCCGCTACCCCTGCCGATACACTGAGCGCGACGCGCCGGACCCAGCCGACGAGGATGTGTGCATGACCCGAACACGAATGGCGTGCGCGGCAGTCTGCTCACTGATCCTGATTGCGCGCGCTCAGGCGGACCCCAAGGTGGCATACCAGGAAAGCGGGGAAGGCTTCCGCGTCGGGGTGAAAATCCGCATCCTGGACCTCGCCGACGGCTCCGTAACGCAGTTCACCGACGACTGGCTGCGGGAGGCGTGGCCCTCGTGGGGGCCGGGCGGCGAGACGCTCGTCGCGCATGGACACCGCGACAGCAACGACGACATCTTCCGCGCGCGCGTAGGCGGTGAGCGAACATGGTTGACGAACCACCCCGAGGGCGATATAACCCCCGCGTGGTCGCCGGACGGCGGCCGGATAGCGTTCGCGTCCACTCGGGACGGCGGCGTACAGCTATTCGTCATGGACGCCGATGGCGGCGATCTGCGGCGCGTCACGAACGACGCGTTCTATTCGAGCACGCCGTCGTGGTCACCCGATGGGCGTCGGCTCGTGTACGGGTATGGCGATGGCTGGAACTTCAGCGCGCTGCGCATCCTGGACCTCGCGACGGGTAGAAGCCACGACTTGACCGACCGGAACGGCCGTCGGCACGCCCCTCATTGGTCGTGGGATGGGGAGCACGTCGCGTATTCGGTGCAGGACGACGCGCTGAACGAGTTCCACGTCGAGGTCGTGAGCGTCGACCGGAAGGACGCGTGGCGCCTGACCGAGGACGCCGGCCCGCTCAACAGTGGCGCGGCATGGACGCCCGACGGCGATGTATCGTTTACCACGCAGCGTGGTGATCGTCGCCACATCGCCGTGACGGGTCTGCGCGGCGGCGACATCGAACTTCTCACCGACAGCCTGACGCATCAGAACTCGTTGGCCTGGTACAACCCTCGGTACTTCGCCGTCCGGCCGCTGTCGGTCCTACAGCCCAAGGTGTGGGGCTGGCTAAAGGCGCGGTAGGACTACGCCTGGGTGGCCGCCGGACACGGCGCGGCGCCGGCTCTCTCTAGGGGTGGATGCGCGGCCGCCATACGGGCGCCTTCAGCCATCCCCACGGGACAAGACGCTTCCCAACGTCGGAAACGGCCAGAGCGGCCGGATCGAACCAGTCCCCCGCCCAGTCGCGCGAGGGATGCCGCGTCAGATTGCGCGCGGGCCCGCCGCCACGATCCACGACGTAAACGTCCGAATCGACCCAGAAGAATCGGTGAAAGACGACCCGGGAACCGTCTGGAGACCATGCGGGAGACTGATCGCGATGCGGGTGCTCCACCAACCGGGCCCTGTTCCGCCCGTCCGAATCCACCACATAGATATCCGTATCCTGTTTACGCGCGTTTGGGCTGGATTCGAGGATCAGTTCCCGACCATCCGGCGACCACCTGGCGGACCGATTCCACATGCCGTCGTTAGTGATCTGGCGGACCCGCCGGCTGTGCGGACGGATCGCGAACACCTCGGCCGTGCCCGTCCGTGGACCCCAGGACGTAAACGCGATTTCGGCTCCATTGGGCGACCATGAGGGAGAGGTGCTGTAGGCGCCCTCGAACGGCCAGTCGAGTGTCAGTCGCCTGACATTTCGGCCGTCGGCGTCCATCACATAGATGTGGGTACCGTCGACTCTCGGCCGCTCGGATGCGAATGCGATGTGGCGTCCGTCTGGCGACCACGTCACCGATGAGTCGTGTGTGTCCCGCTCACGCGTAAGCTTAGTGGCCTGCGTGCCATCGGCCCGCATCACATAAATCGTCCGTTCTCCCGGGTCCCTGAGGGGCCCCCACGAGAACACAATCTTGCGGCCATCTGGCGCCCATCTTGGCCTGAAAGCCCGTCCTCGCAACTGAGTCAGCGCGCGCACGCCTCCGCCGTCAGGGCCCATGACATATATCTCGTTCCCCCCTGCCCGCCCGGAGGAGAACGCGATCTCAGGCCCACGCGGAGCCTGAGCAACCACAGAGCTGAGCACGCCAGTATGGACAACATACGCGAGCACGAGAGCTAGGCGCGCGACACGTGGACGGCTCATCGCTCCACTCCCCGATCACTGTGCGAAGCCGTCCGTGCGCCGGCACACCGGGGCCGTTGCGACGACGCGCATGGACGCCCTCTCCGAGCGTTGCGTTCGGCGCTCATGGGGCGGCAGTCGCAAGACGCTTGAGCCAGCCCCACGTGGTAGCATGTCGACCAAGAGGAGAGACGCTGCGTGGGGCGTCCGGGTCGTACCAGTCCGCGCCCTGTACGGTGAACCGCTCATCCGTCACCTTCCGGACGATGGCGCCGTCGAGATCCATGATGAACAGAGCGTTGGCGCCGTCACGTCGAGACGAGAACAGGATCTGTGTGCCGTCCGGCGACCACCGGGGCCAGTTGTCGGACGCGGGATGCTCGGTGAGCTGTCGCTCGTCGGACCCGTCGGCCCTCATCGTGTGGACGTTGCCGTTAGCGCCCCCCTCGCCATACGAGACGAACGCGATCACGTTCGCGCGAGGATGCCAACTGGCGCCGCCGTCCGCTCCTCGGCGGTCGGTCAGCGCCTCCTGGTGGGCCCCGTCGTGGGCCATGGTGTGGAGATCGTAGGAGCCCGCCCGATCCGACGTGTAAACGATGGTATCGCCTACCGGCCGCCAACTGGGGTCCATCGCCGCCGTACCTCGGTCTGTTATCCGCGTATGTCGATCGGTCCCGAGGTCGGTCACGTACACGCCGACGTCGTCGTCGCCCCACTTTCCGTATGCGATCGCGTCGTCGCGAGGTGAGAAGGTGACGCCCCAGTCGTCGGGCCCTTCGGTGACCGGCCGCAAGTTGCCCCCGTCCGCATCCATCAGGTAGATGCGAGCCAACCAGTCGACCTTGTCGTCCCCTCTGACCGACGGGAAGGCGATGGTCCGGCCATCGTTCGACCACGCGGGGAAGCTGTCGTGGCCGCCACCGTCCGTCAGCTGCTCGAACAGCGCCCCGTCCGGGGTAGTGATGTAGATGTTCGGGTCGCCGCCGCCCGCGTACGCTCCGAACACGATGCGCGCTCCGTCCTGTGACCATGTGCTCGAAGCCACACATGCGAACAGGAGAGCCAGCGCGAAAATGACGATTCGGTTCCTCTGAGTCTGTCCGGCGATCGGCTTCATTGCGGGCGCCATGCTTCATCCTCCGCTCTTGGCCGCTTCCACACGTCTTTCTACGATGTATCGTAGTGTCGCGACCTCGCGGATGCACGCGGAAATGGTCTGGCGCGCTCTCCGACGAGCGTGATTATGTGGTCGAGTCCCGGGCCACGACTGGCTTACTCCCAGCCCAAGATGTGAGTGCGGTGTCCTGACGACCTGCCGCCATGTGAATGCAACGGTCTCAGCATTCAGCGGCTAGGTAGCGCGACACATGGCCGTGAAGGGTCGGGACAGACCTATTTGGCCTTCATACGCGCCTGGCGCACAGGGTGAAGCCTCCGGGACATGCTGGAATGGAGCCGTCGCCTGGGTGTTCGACCAAGTGCGTGATGCGCAATCCCGCCTGCCCGACAGCCGTGACGAGCGTTGCCAGCGTGTGCTGCCATATGACTGTCGTGATGTCATGCCCCGCCGGGTTCCAGCCCGTGGGCTCGCTCGACCGATGCACGAATGGGCCTTCGGCGAAGTAATCGTGACGAACCGGATGCGGGTCATTCAGGAGGAAAACGCCGCCGTTCGTCAGCGCTGCTCTGACGCCCCTGAACCACGCAAGACAGTCGCCGATCCAGCACGTCACAGCGGATGTAAAGACGATGTCGAATTCACCCTGGAGCAGCTCCTCGGGGAGATCGAGCAGGTCTGCCCGCACGAGCTGCGGATTGATGCCTAGCTGTTCGGCATTGTGGCGTGCAGCCGCTAGCTGCCTGGGCGAGTTGTCCACGCCGACGACCTCGGCGCCGAGTCGGGCCCATTGGAGCAGTTCATCACCATCGCCGCACCCCATATCGAGTAGTCGCCTGCCCCTCACGTCGCCGACGAGTTCCGCGATCTGCTCGCCGGTGAGGTAGCTTACCCCATCAGTCGTGTCTGCCCAGAACTGCTCGGCCATTTCCCTCGTAAAACGCGGTCGAATATCGACAAGGCCTTCATCCCTTTGCTGACGGAACGAGTCCCACGCGCGACGGTTATCCTCGGCGGCCCTGTGCGTGACCTCGTCCATTCGCTCTTCGCGCATAGTCAGTCCCTAAGAGTGCCTCGTCGCCTGTACGTGCCCTTCCATACGTTCCGCGCGGATGCAGGCGCGCATGAGTGCTCGTCCTCGCCGTCCCGTTCGGTTCGTGCCGCGCGGCGCTTGCCAACCGGCGTCATTCTGTAATGCTTCGCGATGGCAGGACGAGGTCTCGACGGGTTAGTCTCCCGCGCTCATCGGGCGAGCGCGCCAACACGCTTGAGCCATCCCCACAGAGTCGCGCGCCGGCCAACAGGAGAGACGCTGCGTGGGGCGTCCGGGTCGTACCAGCTCGATCCCTCTATGCCGCGGAACTGCCCTCCTTCGGTCACCCGTCGGATGTTCCGACCATCCCGATCCATGATGTACAGCCCGTCGCCATCACGTCGAGAGGTGAACACGATCTTGCTGCCGTCGGGGGACCATGAGGGGTCTGTATCATCCGTAGGATGTGTGGTCAGGCGTCGCTCGCCGGTCCCGTCCGATGAAATCACGTAGATGTCGCCGTCACCAATGCGATCCTCTACGGTCCCAGACGCATACGCGATCTCCCTATCGCGAGGATGCCAACTAGGAGACATATCTAACCGCCGCCGGTCGGTCACCTGGGCCACGTGACGTCCCTGGCCGTCCATGAGGTGTATGTTCAGCGAACCCGCCCTGTTCGACGCGTACGCAATGGCATTCCCTTCCGACCTCCAGCTGGGCCACTTGGCAAACGTATCCAGATCCGTTATGCGGACCTCCCTACCATCGAGGTCGGTCACATAGATGCCCTGGTGGAGATGACCTTCGCGCGACGATGTGAAGGCGATCGCGTCGTCTCGAGGCGACCAAGTCGGAACATAGTCACCGGAGTGCACGGGCCCGTTCGAGATCTCTCTCAGGGCGCCTCCGTCCGCGTCCATCAGATGGATGCGGAGCGTAAGCCCATCTGAACTGTGCGAGAAGGCAATGGATTGGCCGTCGTGCGACCATGCGGGGTAGGTGGCGTGACCCCCGTGTTCGGTTAACTCTTCGAACACGGCGCCCTCGGGAGTAGTGACGTAGATGCCCCGCGCAAAGTCGGCTGTGACTCCTCCGAACGCTATACGCTCTCCGTCCAGTGCCCACGCGTGAGGAGCCGCGCATACGGACAGGAAAGCCAGCGCGACAATGACGACTCTGTTTCTCTGCGCCTGTCCGGCGATCGGCTTCATTACGGGCGCCATGCTTCATCCTCCGCCCTTGGCCGCTTCCATACGTCCCTCTACGATGTATCGTAGTGTCGCGACCTCGCGGATGCACGCGGAAATGGTCTGGCGCGCTCTCCGATAGGCGTACCCTGTCATACTTTCAGAGCCGTTCCCGGCGCGGACAAGCCGGATGTTGCGACCGGCCGACCGATTCGCGCGTATTCAGCGCAGGTCTGCGACGGATTCGTGCTCGGCCCCTGAGCCCACATGTAGTAGGGGCATATGCGTGCTATTACTGCAGCCGTGTATGAGTCCGTTGGTCTGAAGGTGGTTTCGAGCGGCGCGCTGCACGTGATGCGCGACGCGGCGGCGGCAGGGCGCGCACCGGAAGCAGCGGGCGTAGCCGCGGAGGAGGCAGACGCAGATGGACAGGCGGGGGAGTTGGCCCCTGTTGGCTCTCGGCATCGGGAGCGTCGTGCTCTTCCCTCCTGTCGGCGTGGTGGCGTGGGCCATGGCGTGGCGAGCGTTGAGGCGAATGGCTGATGGAGATATGCCCGAAGGCACACGCTGGCTGACCAAGGTGACCATGGCTCTTGGCATCATTGGCACGGCGCTTACCCTCACGTTCGCGACTCACATCCTGATTGAGAAGGAGATTCTGCCGAACCCGTTCGCGGCGGAGTATGTCGTGCCTCCGCCATCACCTGACCCGCCGGCCCGTTGAGCGACGAGACCCGGCCGGAAGGCAATCGCGACGCCCAACGTCCATCCTCATCTTGTTCGCCATGGCCAACACGCATGGATCACGTGTATGACATGACGGGGCCTATTGGGCGGCCAGGGAAGCATG
>NYZG01000156.1 GCA_002687025.1 Candidatus Poribacteria bacterium | reverse complement strand
ATCAGACGCGTCCGAACCGAGAGCCTTAAGGCTCTCGCTATGGTTGGTACAGAAACTAGGGGCAGGCCAGACGCCATCGCTATCGCACCGGTGCTCCTCACGTGGGCGGCGCTGCCTTACGTGAAGCTCGCGCGGGGTATGCGGGTGGTCAGGTTCGTGCGCGTCCTGCGCTTCCTGCGGCTCCTACGCCTGGCGCGTGTGCTGAAACTCACCAAGGACACCGCTGGGGACACTTACAAGAGGGTCGGTGTGACTCTCCTTGGCGTCGGAGTCGTAGTTGTCGCTATCTGCCGCGGTTTCCGCGCGCTCCTACCCGAAGGCGCGCTACGACCGTTGCTCATTGTCGGAATCATCTGCGTCGTGGTCGGCGACGTGGTCTACATCCTGGCGATAAGGCGTTCGCGGCGAGAACGCCTGCAGCAGGGCTAGTAGTCCACCACAGTAATTGTGCTGGATCCCCGGTTCGTCCAACGAGGCATGAGTGCCTTCTCCTGGCAGGAGAAGGCGAGGATGAGGTCGGGTGGCGCACCCCGCAAAGCCCATGTGTCAGCCAGTAGCGGGCTGACCGGCGGGCACACATCCCTACCACGTCTCGCAGATACTGAAGCGCTGGATGCGGCGCTACAACCGATGGGCAAGGGAGTATGGTCGAACGCGTATTGTGCCGTATCGCCTGCCCAAGGCGAGTCCGTGGCTGAATCCCATCGAACCCCGTTGGTTGCACTGCAAGCGCGCCGTATACGCCGTCGACCACATACCCACTATCAAAGAGATCCTGTACGCCGTGGACGACTACTTCGACATAAGGAACGCGGGGAATGCACGGAAAGCCGCGAACTCATGAACGCTGGTTATCGCTGGGATCGCGTTTGTGGCCGTTGGCGATCTCCTCTACACAAGCGCGCTCAGCCTGCGGCCCAGGCAGCACCGGGAGGACCTGTCATGGGGACGCGGTCGCTGGGTGAGACGCCTTCACATGGGCGGTCGCCAGGCGGCCGACTCGGGTGGTGAGGATCCGCCGGAGTAACGTCTGCGAGCGCCGAGGCCCTCTGGGCACGGTTGACCCCATCTCCCCGCGGCAGAGGCTATAGAATTGGCGGCCGAAACTTTCCTGTCCTTTCTCCAGAGAACCGGATAGTATGCCCGTGAACGAATGTTCGTTCACATGGGGAGACCCGCGCGGTTCATTGGGAGCTGCCGGGATCTCGCTTCGTTAGGAACGAACGGAAAGTCTAAGCGACGATTCCATGTCTCGGGATCGGCTTTGGCAAGAGCGGCGACCTGCTCGACGCGACCGACGGTCTGGACCTTCCCGTAAGGCTCACTCCCGCCTGTCTCGCGCGCTGACACGCTTTTCCCGCGCCACCTCCGTGACCGTCCTTCTCGACTCTTCTGTTTTCTTCGACACGAACCGCGCGATCGTCGCGCGGCCATCGACTTCGCAGCCTAAGCATCCGAGAGCCGGGCGCAGCTGCGAGACCTCAGGCACGCAAACGGAGATACGATACGATGGCGAAACGCCTTTACGTAGGAAACCTGAACTACCAGACCACGAGCGACGGCCTCGGTGAAGTCTTCGGCGAGTGCGGTGAAGTCACGGAAGTCACCGTCATCGAGGGCAAGGGCTTCGGCTTCGTCGAGTTCTCGGACGACGCGGCCGCGGACAAGGCCATCGAGACGCTCAACGGCATCGAGCTGGACGGGCGCGAGATCCGCGTCGACGTCGCCAACCCGCGCCCCGAGCGTCGTGGCGGCGGTGGCGGCGGCTACGGCGGTGGCGGCGGCTACGGCGGCGGTGGCGGCCGTGGCGGCGACCGCTGGTAGACAGCGCGCACAGAACGCAGAGACGGGCCTGCCATACGGCGGGCCCGTTTCCAGGTACGGTCATCCCAGTGTCACGTACCCTCAGAATCGGGTCTCTCGGACCTGATCGCGAGACATCCCTGCCCGCAGGGCGATCACGTGGTCAGGCGTGACAGACTCGTCCTCCGGGAGGGGCACATCGCCGACGGCCTTGCCGAACTCCGCCACGCTGGTCAGGTTCCCAAGCGTCTTGGCGCCGGGCACGGCGGGAGTGTCGCTGAAGTAGTCGAACCACGGTAGGCCGGCGTCCGTGTACTCCCTCGATGTTGCCGGAACGGTGGGCGGCGCATCGCCGGTGATGGCACGCCACACGAGTGAGTTGGCGATGTGAACGTGGCAGCGACTTGCGCTCCCGCAATCCCAGTCGGTGAGATCGAACGGGTCCTCGTAGATCTCCTGACGCATACGGCCGCCGGGGGCCAGGCCCATCTCGGCGGACATCGCACAGCACGCCACTGCGCCCTCCTCCTGGTCGCCGCGCGTCCTGCGGGGCACAGCCGGGAACAGGCGGTCGAATGCCGCCCGCTTCATCGGGATGACCTCGATCTGTAGGCCACCGTGCTTGGCCTCGCCTGTTACCTGCTCCTCCGCGGTGTACCCGGCGCCCAGCGGCATCGCCACGAACTGGCGGACGAAGCCTTCCTCGACGCAGTACCCATCCAGCCACGGTTGCTCCGTGGACACCATGTAGTTCTGCGGCTCACTGGAAAGCGCGTCCGCACAATCCGCGCCGGTGACGGCATCGACCTTGCCTGTGGCCACGCGCACGGCGAACGGGTACTCCACGCATCGGTCCCCGACGTATGAGCCGTCGAAGGACAGCCACATTGCCTCGGACTGGTACATCGGTAGCATCACGCCGCCCGTTCTTGCCCACGACGCCGGCGCCTTGGTGAGGTACCGGTCCGTGTGACGCAGGGGGAACGAGCCCAGGCCGGGCGGCAACGGGTAGTCGTCGCCGTCATCGGGAATGCGTAGGGTGCGGTGGAAGTCCATGGTGAGAGTGGCGTGGTCGGGGAGGTTGGGAAAGGAAAAGACCAGGGCGTCCTGCCGTAGGCTAATCATGGCGCGGCCTCCAGTGTGACGGGTTGTCCTCCGACGACGGGATGTGACCCCCGCCCGTGGCCGTCAAGGGTGGAGATCAGGCATCGCCGTAGCCGAGGCGGCTGGCGAGGTCCCGCGTGAACGGCGTCAGCGCCATCTCCGGGGGATTGGCGCGCCACGCGTCGGCCCGTGACGGGTCCAACTCGCTCCGCACGCGTAGGTTCGGGTCGCCGTGGGCATCCTGCATGCGGTCGTCGGCGTACGGTCGCGTCATGCGTTCGTCGTAGGGAATGTCCAGGAAGCCGCATATACGCGCGCAGGTCGCCGCGGGCTGCGCGAGCATGTCCTCGAACGCGACCCAGAGTACCCGCCCGTCGGGGACGACGGAGGCGAACTCGGTGAGATTCTGGTACGTCGCGCACCACCACTTCTCCGCGTAACGGTAGGGGTCGTCGTCCCACACGCCGAGATGGCGGCCGAACAGCGTGCCGTGGAACTTCATGCGGCCCCAGGACTCGATGACGGCCATCGGGTGGCGGGCCAGACAGATGTATCTCGGCTCGAAGAACAGCGCCTCCGCGTGCCGCAGCACCCGCATATCGAGAGCGTACGGTGGCGTCTTGTCTACGAGGATGGCGGGAGCGGCCGCGCCCACCAGCAGGCGGTATACCTCCCTCATCGGCGTCTCCGCCGCCTCCAGACGCGCGAGCGTGTCGTCCAGAGCCGCATCTGTCGTGACGCCCAGTTCCACCAACGTGCGACGGAACCCGCGGTCGAACCACTCGTAGCCGTGCGCGGTCATGTCACGACGCCGCGCCGCGAGCGTGTCCCACATCAGCAGAAACAGCTCCGGGGCGGCGAACAGCCGCGGGTTGCCGTGGAGCATTACGCGCGTCAGAGTGGAACCGGCCCGGGCCGCGGACAGCAGGAATACGGTGGAGGGCAGGCGATCCTGCGCGGCGTGCGACACAGGCGGAGCGAATTCCCAGCGCGCGTCCTCGAACGGGTCGTCGAACGCGCGCGCGCTGATGGATCGGGGATGGACCTCCGTGAGGATGTAGTCGATCACCTCCCGAAGCGTCGCCCGGTGTTCGACCGTGGATCTCCCGCCGCGGCGCGACCAGAGCTCGTAGACGTAGTATTGACGGCCCAACGCCGACTTGAGACAGGCGTCTAGGGTCTCCCGCCAATCACGCGTGGCGCGGCTGGCCCACAGGGGGTGTGGCGCGTCGAGCGGCGCGTCCAAGTCGATCTCCGCGGGCGACACGCCGATTTCGCTAGCCAGAGTTGCGCGCACGGCGGCGGCGAGACGGCTGGCGCCCTCGAAATGCGTCGAGCTGAGCAACTCCTCGCGCGTGGGGTGTCGAATCAGCGTTGCTCCTGCATTGGGCGGCCCGCGTGCGGGGACATTCTTGCACATCGGCGACGTGGGAGGAACGCGCCAAGGGGCGTCGTCGCCCTCCGGCTGCAGATTGCGGTAAAGACATGTCGGCGTCCGCGTATTGTCTCATCGAGTCGTGAGCAAGGCGCGCCGTAGCGATCGGCCACTTCCGCCACGCGGTTGTGGCCGTACGGCGCGTGCTGGGAGGACAGAGCCGCGGCGGCGTCCAGGCGCCACCGGTCGGCGCGCTGAATGCGTGGCAACCTGTCGCCGGATGCCAGCGACGCGCTACCGTGTACGCGCACGCGACCCGAGCGCCTATCCCATCGCCCGACGGGAAACAGCACTGGTCACTGTGGAGCCGCTCGCGGGGAGGGCGCCGAAGATGAGCGAAGATGAGGACGACACGCGCAACGCGACATCGGCCACTTGCCCTTCTCATCACCACGCTCGGGATCCCGCTCTTTTTCACCAACGCCAGGGCAGTGCAGCTCAAGGCGATCGGACGTTTCGGCTTCGCGGGCGCGCATTCCATGGTCCATTCGGCACGAGGCAATCTCATCGCCGTGGGAACCACCTATGGAATGCAGGTCATCGACGCGAAGACGGGCGGCCCGGTTGCACTGTTCCCGAGCCCCTTCTTCGACGCAGTGGCTTTCAGCCCAGACGAGAGGACCATCGTCACTTCCGGCCCATACCTCACAGACTGGATGAGCGTCTGGGACATCGAATCCGGCCGGGAAACGGCAAGGCTCGAGGGAGCCGGAGTTAGGCTGGCGTTCAGTCCAGATGGGGGCCTGGTTGCCGGCGTCGTATTCGCGAAAGACGAGAACGGGGACTGGACGCCCGGCAGCCGTCTTGAAATCGCGCTGTGGAGCCTGGAGGCGCGGAGGAAGATCGCCGTGCTTGGGACCCACCGAAACGTCGGGTCGTTAGCATTCAGTCCAGACGGGACCACCGTAGCAACCGGCGGCAGCGATCACCTCATCAGGCTTTGGGACGTTGCGTCACGACGAAAGATCGCCACACTTATCGGACACACGGATGCCGTCCAAGTCGTCGCCTTCGGTCCAGACGGAAGAACGCTCGCGAGCGGCGGCAGCGATGGCGCCACCACGCTCTGGGACGTTGGCGTTGGGCAGGAGATCGCCACATTTACGGGACATACGGACCGGGTAAGCGCCGTTGCGTTCAGCGCCGACGGAGAGACGCTCGCGACCGGTAGCTACGACCAGACAGTCAGGCTATGGAACGTCGCATCGGCCCGCGAGATGGCCGTTCTCACGGGACACGAGTCGCATATCCTCATGGTGGGGTTCAGCCCCGACGGCAGGTCGGTCGTAAGTGGCAGTCACCTGAATGGGTCGGGTGACGTCGAATCGGCGGGGAACGCCATCAGGGGGTGGGATCTCGCGTCGCGACGGCAGTTGGACTCGTTCGGAGGCCCCGTCGGCCGTGTGCAGCAGCTTGCGTTTAGCCCGGACGGGAACTTCATCGCGACCAAAGTCCCCAACGGCTCCCACATCACGGTGTGGGATGTCGCTTCGGCACGGCGCGTGGCTACTCTCACACGCCCGCAGACACCGATCCGCACGCCGGTATTCAGTCCAGACGGCGCCATCCTCGCGACGTGGGGCGAGGAGGGCGTCACCCTCTGGGGCGTCGCGTCTTGGCAGCCGGAGGCATTCCTCGCGGGATCGTGGCGCGGTATCGCCTTCAGTCCAGACGGGGCCCTCCTCGCAACCGGGGGCAGGAACGAGTTCATCGCGCTGTGGGATGTCGCCTCGTTGCAGCGGGTCGCCACTCTCGTTGGGCACGCCGATGCGACCTCTACACTGGCGTTCAGCCCAGATGGCGGCATCCTTGCCGGCGGCGGCAGCGACAGGGCGCGCCTCCCGCGCTACGGGGTTTGGCTCTGGGACGTTGTTGGAACGGTCGACGCCGCGCGCGCGATCGGCCCGGACGTCCCTCTCCTTGCCGACTTCGCGCGATGGTATGGATCCGAGGATCAGATTCTGGATCTTGAGTTCAGCCCGGACGGGCAGCTCCTTGCGTGCGGCGATCGCCTTCGGGTCACGAGACTATGGGACGTCGCCACTCGCAGGCAGGTCGCCAGCTTGGACGCTCCCGACAGGTCCAGAGCGATCGCGTTCAGCCCCGATGGCCGGGTCCTGGTAAGCACCGGGAACGGCGGCAACGGAACGCTGTGGGACGTGGAGTCGCGCGAGGAGATAGGGGCCATCACAGGGTCGGACCTAGGATTCCCCGGAGCGCTGGGATTCAGTCCCGACGGTACGCTCCTCGCCACCGGGGACTACGGGCTGTTCCTCTGGGGCGTCACCGATTCGCCGGTTGACGTCCCGACGGCGGTAGAGCCACAGGGGAAGGCACGAACCACGTGGGCGGAGGCGAAGCAAGCTGCACTCACACCAGAGGCGGCCGCTCTTCTCCCCAACTACCCCAACCCTTTCAACCCCGAGACGTGGATCCCCTTCGACCTCCGCGACCGCGCCAGCGTCGCGATCTCGATTCACGACGCGCAGGGCCGCCTCGTCCGCAGGTTGGACCTGGGCGAACGTCCCGCAGGGGCGTATCGCACGCGAGAGAGCGCCGGCCACTGGGACGGTCGCAACGAGCACGGCGACGTCGCCGGCAGCGGGGTGTATTTCGCCGAGTTAGTGGCTGGGAACCATCGGAGCGCGCGGCGCATCGCTCTGCGGAAGTAGGCGAGGTCCGGTCGGAGCGCTGAACGCATCCCAGTCGCCATGGAACCGATCGAGGGGGCGCCGGAAATGGCAACGGCACGTGCGATGCGGCTCCCGCCCCTTGCTCTCGTCATCGCCGCGTTGGCGACCCCGTTTTGCTTCGCCAACGCAACGCAACCGAAGGCAATCGGGCGTTTCGGGTTCGAAGGCGTTCATTCCATGGTCCATTCGCCGGCGTCCGACCTCATCGCGGTGGTGACCTCGAGCCTCGACATCCGCGTGATGGCTGCCACGACGGGCGATCGCGTTGTCATGCTTCCCGGAGTTGGTGGGTCTACGCCGGCGTTCAGTCCCAACGGGCGGTTGGTGGCCAGCTCGCGGGGCGGCGCAGATCCCGCCATCGTTCTCTGGGACGTTGGGGCAGGGCAGGACGTGGGAAGAATCGAGGGATACGCGCAGGCCCTGGCGTTCAGCCCAGACGGCAGCATCCTGGCCGGCAGCAGCGCCGGCATAACGCTATGGAGCGTGGCTACGCAGGAGCCACTCGCCGTTCTTGAAGGGCACACGCGGGGAGTTGACGCGGTGGCGTTCAGCCCGGACGGCGCAACGCTCGCGAGCGGCAGCGGCGATGACACGGTCAGGCTTTGGGACGTCGCGACTGGACAGGAGCTCGCCACACTCACGGGACACACGGGAAGCGTCTACACCGTCGGGTTCAGTCCAGACGGAGCCATCCTCGCGAGCGGCGGCCGGGATCACACAGTCAGGCTTTGGGACGTCGGCGCTAAGCGGGAGATGGTCACTCTCGTCGGACACACAGACTTCATAGTATCGGTCGCGTTCAGTCCAGACGGGAGTACCCTCGCAAGCGGCAGCCACGACCGGAGTGTCAGGCTCTGGGATGTTGCGTCGGCGCAGTCCACGGGCACGCTCAACGGACACGAGGGATGGGTCATCATGGTGGGGTTCAGCCGCGACGGCCGGACGCTGGTGAGCGGTCGGCGCGACGAAGGGTGGCCCAATAGCGACCGCACCGACGATCTCGTCAGGCTTTGGGATGTCGGTTCAGGACAGCAGGTTGCGTCGTTTGGCGACCCGGCCACCACAGTCTGGTCGCTTGCTTTCAGCCCGGACGGACAGCTACTCGCCACCGCGGACGGCAGCGGCAGGGACGCCGCAGACGGGGAGATCATCCTCTGGCATGTCGCGTCGGGACAACGGGTCGCCACTCTTACCGGCGCAGCGAGGACGGTGGCGTTCAGCCCAGATGGGGCCACCCTCGCGACGGGCGGCACGCAGGGCGTCACGCTCTGGGATGTCGCCTCGGCCACATCGACGACCACTCTCACCGGGCAAGGCGCCCCGGCCTTCACGCCGAATGGGGGGATTCTGGCGACCTCCGGCAGGGACGGGCTTATCGCGCTCTGGGATGTCGCATCGCGGCAGCGGGTCGCCACCCTCACCGGACACGCCGAAGGGACGCGCGTTCTGGCATTCAGCCCGATCGACGCCATCCTTGCGGGCGCCGGTCGCGACTACAGTATTCGGCTCTGTGACATCGACCTGGTGATCGAGGCCGCTCGGCGGCATGGGCCGGACGTGCCTCTGTGGGCCGAGTTCGCCCGGCTGCGCGGACACACGAGCGACATCCCGACGCTTGCTTTCAGCCCGGACGGCCGTGTCCTGGCCAGCGGAAGCCGGGACCTAACGACGAAGCTGTGGGACATCGCCACACGCGCCGAGATCGCCAGTCTCAGAGACGACGGTCGGGTTTATGCCGTGGCCTTCAGCCCCGATGGGCGCACGCTCGCAACCGAGGGGCTGGGCAGTTCAGCCAAGCTGTGGGACGTCGCATCAGGGCGACAGGTCGCGGCTTTTGGCGAGCACTTCCACTTCCATTACGCCTTGGCGTACAGCCCGGACGGCGCCCTCATAGCCACGGGTTTCGACGGCGCCATCCTTTGGCGGGTGGCCGATTCGTCGATGGCCCAACCGACGGCGGTAGACCCACAGGGACAGACAGGCGCCACATGGGCGCAGGTGAAGCACGCGTCTCTGACACCCGATGACACGGTGTTTCTCCGCAACTTCCCGAACCCATTTAACCCCGAGACGTGGATCCCCTTCGACCTACACGACCGGGCCAGCGTCTCGATATCGATTCACGACGCGGAGGGTAGTCTCGTCCGCAAGTTGGACCTGGGCGAACGTCTCGCAGGGGCGTATCGTACGCGAGGCCGCGCCGCCCACTGGGACGGCCGCAACGAGCGCGGAGAGCTCGTCAGCAGCGGCGTGTACTTCACCGAACTAACGGCTGGGAACCATCGGAGCGCGCGGCGCATCGCTCTGCGGAAGTAGGCGGGGTCGCGGTTAGCACACCTCGCACAGGGAGGACTCACAATGGCACGCTTCCGAACACTCATCGCTTGCCTGATCGCCCTGGCAGCCCTCCTGCCCGCGTGCGGTGGTGATCGCGACGACCCGCCGCTGTCGGTGCGGGATGCCGACGCCCTCGCCTTCGTCTACGCGGACAAGCCGAGTACGCCCGCACTCGTCGTCTACAAGTCCGGCGAAGCCGTGACGGCTTTAAGCGAAGATGGGGGCGACACCGTTTCCGGCGCGGTGTTTAGCGTCCCGGGTCTCGCGCCGCTCGTGGTACAGGGAGGCGACGACGGACTCCCAACGCGGGCATATGCCGATGGACACACGTTCGTCTTCCGCAACTGGCAGCAGACCACGGTGGACGCGGGCGTCGTCGATCCGTCAGGCGGCGTCGAGATGTTCACGGGTGTGGACTGGTCCCGAGCGAACATCGGGTCGGCGATGGTGTTGCAGGGGTCCTCCTCGGCAGAACCGGCCATCAGGACAGGTCAGGGACTCATCAGCGCCGCGGCGTGCGTGATCGGCGAGGTATTCGCCGGCCTGAATGCAGAGGCGGCAGTACCGATCGCCGCGACGGCGAGCGGGACATTCGCGGTGAAGGCCACCGTGGTTGTGCTTGAGGAAACGGCGCCGGGCCCTGCGTGGCTAGATGGCTTGGCGATAGCAGACGCCGCCCTTGCGGCCGCCGGGTGTGCAGTATCGGGCCGTCTGTCCGGTGCTGATTGCGTCGATGTCGTGCTGACGATAAGTGCGACTGCCATCGATGAAGCCGGCGCCGCAGCGAGGTCGGCCGCGGAAGCTATCCAGGAACTGGGCGACGCCCTCCGATCTGCCCGTGTCTGGAAAGGCGGCGAGCTGCTTGCAGCCCTTAAAGGACACCGAGGATACGTCCGGTCCGTGGCGTTTTCGCCCGACGGCGACACCCTCGCGAGCGGCAGCAGCGACAGCGTGACGCTCTGGGACGTCAAAGCCGGCCAGGAGACCACAACACTACTGACCCCGGGCTCCTACGGATACGTGGACTTCTCACCGGACGGGGACACCCTCGCGATCGACCGCCACGGGTCCGTGACGCTTTGGGACGTCGACTCGCGAGAGGAGATAGCGGCACTGCGCCGACACGACTACTCCATCAATGGCATCGTGTTTTCGCGGAACGGAAGAATGCTTGCAAGCGCCGGCTCCGACGACACGGCGAGACTCTGGGATGTCAAGGACAGAGAGGAAATCAAGACACTCCATATTAAGGGATTCGCGGTCAACGCCGTGGCTTTCTCGCCCGGCGGCAGCATCCTGGCGACCGGCAGCTACATGGCGGAGCCGCTGAGGCTCTGGGATGTCAGGACCGGGAGGCAAACCGCCGCGCTACACGGACATGCCGACAACGTCCGCGCGGTGGCAATCTCGCCCGACGGGGCGATCCTCGCAAGTGGCAGCGACGACGGGACGGTGAAGCTCTGGGATGTCCACGCGCGACGGGAGATTACAACACTGGACGACGGACGCCCGCGAGAAGCGCGTTCCGGCGCCGTCTATGGGGTCGCGTTCTCGCCCGACGGACAGACGCTCGCGACCGCCGTCCGCGACCGCACGGTGCACCTTTGGGATGTCAACGCCGGACAGGAGGTCGCGACGCTGATCGGGCACACACATGGCGTGCTTTCCGTCGCGTTCTCCCCCGACGGCGAAACGCTCGCAAGCTGCGGCGCCGACGGCACAGTGAGGTTGTGGGGCCGGGCCCGCTAGAGCGCCCAAAGCGACCGGAGGTCCGATGCCGGCCTGCCGCGCGGCATCGTGAGGAACGCGACGGCCCGCCTGCCGGCACGCGCGACCACGGCACATCTCTTCCGACGCCCCTTCGACGATTTGGTCGACGCTTTCGTCGACCGGTTCGACGATTGCGTCGATATCCGACGCCCATTGCCCACAGTACTCCGCGAAACCGGGCTTCCGGCCTGGTACGCCCGTTGCATATACCCGTGTGCGACGCCGCGCCACATGGGGAGATCACGATGGGCGACACCGCGCCCGATGACGAGCAACTGATCGCGGAGTACAACTGCGGGGACCCGCGCGCCCTCGAGACGCTGGCGCGACGCCACTACCCCGCCGTGTACCGTAACGCGGTCTACCGAGTGCGCGACCCGGAGGTCGCGCGCGACATCACCCAGGAGGTGTTCCTGCGCGTAACGCGGGCGCTGCCGGGCTTCCGTGGCGACGCGCAGTTCAAGACGTGGGTGCACTGCATTACGACGCGCGCCTGTATCGACCACGTCCGATCGCTCCGCGCGCGCCCGCAGATGGCGCCGCTCGACGAGGACGACGGCGGCAGGTCGATCCCTACGCGCGACCCCGCCCCCGACGACCGCGCGGCATACGGCGAACTGACGCGCTGCATAGACCGCGTCGTCGAGGAACTGCCCGACAGACAGCGCCGCGTATTCAGAATGCGGCACTACGAGCACATGAAGCTGGCCGAGATAGCGGGCGCCCTGGACCGAAGCATCGGAACGGTGAAGGCGCAGCTCTTCACCGCGCGATCTACGCTACGTGAGTCCCTGGCCCCGTACTTGGCGACCCCTATCCACTGAGCTCCCCTGCCGGTCGCTGCAACGGCCCTCAACCTTTGCCGCCGTGGCGCGTCATATCGCGCAGAAGAGCGCCCTTGCGTACACGCGCGCGCACGTCGGCCGCATCCCGCACTCTCGGGCCACCACCACGGCAGGCTGCGCGGGAACCGACGCCGCGTCGTGCCACCAGGACACCGGCTCCACTGGACCGAGTGGCCGGACTAGCCCACACGCCGCCCGGCCCAGGCTGTCGCGAGAGGAGACCCGCCTGATGAACACGCCCATCGCCCGGATTCGACGGGATCGTCGCCGGGCTGCGCCCGTGGCTCTACTGCTGGCCTCGCTTGCGGCCGCAGCCGGGTGCGCCGGGATCGGCGGCAAGATGCTCGACTACGCGACGGTCGACCAGGGCGCCACTCTCATGGTGTCCGGGACCGACGGCGGCTACGCCGCGGTCAACCTCATCGACGGTATAACGGACGTGGAGGCGTGGACGCCCGATTCGGGCTGGCAGTATTCGTTCGAGCGCGGCAGCGGGTACAGTCGAAGTGGCGGCAGCATCGAGGATAACATGAGCCGAGGGAGCGGCTGGGTCCACATCACGTTCCCGGAGCCTCGACGGATCAATCGCATCGCGGTGCACGTCCTGGACACCGAGGAGATGCCGTACCCGGGCTTCCTGAACGGCCTGGCGCAGGTGCACACGCCAGAGGACACGTTCTTCCCGTGGAAGACCGTGGGCCAGGTCGAGAAGGGGTTCATCATCATCCCCGGCAAACAGCCGGTTAGGGCTCGGGCCACCACGACGTTCCGGTTCAATCAGGTGACCGCCGACGCGGTGCGGGTAGTCATCTACACCATGGGTGACAGCCACGGCATCGCATCTGACGAGCCCGCGCAATCTCAGGGCTTTGGAGGGCGCGGCGGATTCAGAGGCCGAGCGCGGTCAGGTTCGACGCAGGAAACGACCGTGCGACTGGTTGAGATCGAGGTTACTGGCAGCGAGGCCGTCAAGGAGCCGGCCAGCACAGCCGCGGCCGACTGACCCGCGCCGATTCGTCATTATCCGCCAGCGCAATCCCAGGGAGCCATCGATGCGGAACGACGCTAACGCCGCGGCCGTGTGCCTACCCGACCTGAAGGGCGAGGCCGACGCCAACCTGGCAGAGGCGCTCCGCTGCGTTCGAGAACGCGTGAGCAAGGGCGCCGAACTCGTCGTGCTTCCCGAGGCCGGCCTGCAGGGATACCCGGCCGGGGCGCAGACTTACGCACGCGAGCAGATCGTCGGCTGGGCGGAGCCGGACGACGGCCCCCGCATCGGCGCGCTACGGGCGTTGGCGGCAGAGCTATCCATACATCTGGTCGCCGGGTACGACCGCATCGACGGAGACCGCCTCTACAACACCGCGGAGCTCATCGGCCCGGACGGCGTCGTCCTGGGCCGTTACGACAAGACACACGTGCGCAGCGGCGGCGATGTCGGGCTCTACGAGCCCGGCGCCGGACTCCCGGTTTTCGACACGCCGTGGGGAGGCGTCGGCATGCTCATCTGCAACGACCGCGTGTACGCCGAGACGTGGCGGGTGCTGATGCTGCGCGGCGCGCGGATGGTCCTGATACCGTCGAACGGCTCGTACAGCGAGGGCAACACGCGACGGCTGCAGACGATGGCGGTGGACAACGGCGTGGCGTGTCTGTTCGCGCACCCGCGGCGAGGGCTCGTCATCGCGCCAGACGGCGCGCTCCTGGACCACGACGAAGACGAAGGGCGCCGGTTTGATCAGGGGGCCGTCGACCTGTCGCGCGTCGAGGAGAGCCAGCGCGGCATCCGGCATCGTCGCCGGGCCGACCTGTACGGGGATGTGCTCACGGACTGATCGCCCTGTTGGCGCAGAGCCGCCTTCCGCGTCGAGCCTACTTCAGGACGTTGAGGTACCCGTCGGTAGTCACTACCAGGATCTCCGCGAGCCCGTCCCCATCCACGTCCGCGATGATCGGCGTCTCCGGCTCCGCGGGCAGCTGGACGCGCCAGAGCACGTGGCCGGGCGCCCTCTCGGATAGGGCGATGAGTTCACCGGAGCCGCTGGGATACAGGAACTCGTCGCGGCCGTCGCCGTCGATGTCTCCCGTGGCGAAGTGGCCGCCGCTGTTGCTGTGGTTCGGTTGGATGTCGTCGACCTCCCAGCGCACGTCGCCGGTGGCGCCGTCGTAGCACGCGACGCGTCCGTCCAAGTGACAGAACGCGATGTCCGGGAGGCCGTCGCCGTCACAGTCGCCGATGCCCTGCGCGCCGCGCGCTCCAATCGCGTTGTCTAGCGGCGTCTCCCACACGATGCCGGCGTCGTCGTCGACCATCGCGACGCCGCCTACGGCGAACGAGCTGGAGGCGAGGAAGTACTCCGTTTCGCCGTCTCCGTTGTAGTCACCGGGGATGGGCGCGAAGTAGGACTGCCATCGACCGAAGATGTCTTCCACGGCGTGCAGCGGCTTGCGAAGCGGCCTGCCCGTACGGCCGTCGAGGCGATAGTAGATGTACGCGTAGGTT
>NYZG01000155.1 GCA_002687025.1 Candidatus Poribacteria bacterium | reverse complement strand
GGAAGCGTACACGAAGCGAATGCGCGGCCCCGCAGACAGATGCCGCGCGGGCGACGGGAGATCCTCGCTGACAAGGCGCCACGTCGCGGCCCCATCCACCGACGTGTAGACGTCGCCGGAAGTGTCGCAGACGTAGACGACCATGCCGTCCTCGGAGGGAACGGCGACCGACGCGATGCCGCGGCTGAGCCATCCGTCGAGTTGGTAGAGGCTGCCTTTCCACTGGTACTCGTTGTCCCAGGGCGACTCGTACAGCGGCAGAGGGCGGTCGGATCGATTGCCGTTCTTGCCGATGTCGTCGCGGATGCTGTTCATTCTCGGTCGGAAGGTGCGGTTCGTGGGGAAGCTCTGTAAGGTCCACAGCGCGTCCGCGAGCGCCTCTTCCTTGCCGGGGTCGTCGGGGAAGTTCCCGTAGAAGATGTAGTTGAACGTGGACTGACGGTCTTCGCGGTGCGCGTCCCAGAGATCGCCTGTGACGTGCTCGTAGAACTCCAGGAGCTCCGGGTCTTTCTCGATGCGGAGCATGTTCTCCATGTGCTGGAGGACGTGCTGCCCGTCGTCGAAGCCGTTGCGCCCGTCGATCGGCTCGCGCCACGTGCGGAACTGGTATTGGTCGGTCAGCTCCGTGTACTTGTCGAGGTAGAGCTGCTTACCGGTGGCGTGGTGGGCGACGCGGAGCGCGGCCGCAGCCATGATGATGCGCGTGTTCGGCGTCTTGCCGTCTGTGAAGCCGAGTATGGGCGCGCTCATGCTTCCGTCGCGCTTGCGGATGACGAAGTTCTCCTGATCCGCCCAGTAACCCACGAGCGCGTCGATGGCTTCTCGAGCTCTATCCTTCCACTCTTCCTCGGCGACGAGGTCGTAGTACATGCCGAAGGCGTATGCGCCTCCGCTGTAGTTGTGATGGCTCGGGCTACCTCGCCATCTGTAGTTCGAGTATTCACCGGCGCCCTGGTACCAGTCGTTCGAGTGGTTCGCGTCGGCGCGCTCTTCGTACGATGGGCCGTGACCGTGGACGTATCCGCGCGCCTGCAAGCCCCGGACGCCGGTCACCAGTTGGCAGCGGTAGATCGCCTCGAAGATCTGGTTGCAGTGCTCGCGCGCCTCGGGGTCTTGCGTGGTGAGCCAGCGATAGCACTCGCCGCCGAGGTAGTACGCCGTCCAGTTGATGGAGTGCGCGACGTTCGCGTGGCCCGCCGTGGTGAAGTCGACGGAGCCGTCCTCGGCGACCTCGACCATCGACGGGTATAGGCCGTCGATCCAGTGGCGTTCCAGGACATTCTGCTCGAATGCCCGCGCCTTGTCCGCGAGGGGGGCGCGCCACGAGTCGTCGGCCGCGGCCGCAGTCGTCGCCAGTGAAGTGAGGAACAGAGCCGCGATCAGCAGCGCGCACGCGTGTGTTACCGTCATCGGAGCGCCTTCCATCAGGCCGCCGCAACGGCCGCTACGTCGTGGCTGCGCCGCCCCTGGGAGGGCCGCGCGGACATGGCGATTTCCGAGCGTCCTAGTGGGTTTACCCGCCGGCCATGGACCCGCCAGGCGGTGTGTCAGTCGCGCAGGTCCAGACTCAGCACGTCTTCGTCGGTGAGCGCCAGCGACAGCGCCTTGATGCACGACGCCATCTCGTCCGGCGCCTTCGGCCCGACGATCGGGATGATCGGCAGATCGCGATGCAGTAGCCACGCGAGCGCGACCTCCACGGCCGTGTATCCGCCCCTCCCTCGCCCGAGCTTCTCGGCGCGGTCGAGGCGCGCGTAGTTCTCGTCCGAGCCGTAGAGGCGCAGCATCTGGCGGCCGAACCCGTCGAGCTCGGGCGGCGGGTCGCCCCACATTTCGCGGGTATATCGCCCGACGAAGAACCCACGCGCCTGCGACGACCACGGGATGAGCGGCACGCCGGTCGCCCGATGCCACGCCTCGCCCTCCTTGCGATCCGTCGAGACCAAGCCCTGATAGAACGCCCCGGCCGGCCGAGCCAGGCTGATGTTGTTGCTGACGACGGCGAAGCTCCGCAGACCATGCTTGTCCGCGTGTTCGTTGGCTTCGTCGAGCCGTCGGTATTCCCAGTTAGACGCGGCGATGGCGTGTACGGCGCCGTCGTCCAGGGCCTCGTTCAACGGCTCGAGGATCTCCCCGACGGGCTTCTGCTGATTGTCGCGGTGCAGCATGTACACGTCGATGTAATCCGTGCCGAGAACGCGGAGGCTGGTCGCCAACTCCTCGCGCACCATCTCGGGGAAGTTCTCGTCCGGCAGGATGCACTCCGGGGACAGCCCACACTTGGTCTGGATGATGATGTCGTCGCGGCGGCCGCTGGCGGCGAGCCATGAGCCGAGGGTGTCCTCGCTCGTCCCATAGCCTCTCGCCGTGTCGATGAGCGTGCCGCCCGCCTCGGCGAACATGTCCAGCAAGCGATGCCACTCATCCTGCCTGTCGGAGCCACAGCCGGACATCCCAAGCGCGATGCGCGATGGCGTCTTGCCGACTCCGTCGATACTCGGCCCCGGTGTCATTCCGGTCATTGTTCGCTCCCTGCCGGTGGGTCGTCGCTCGGGATTTCGTCTGGGTCGTCGCGCTCACGTGCCGCCGACGTCGTCTCGACTCCCGATGCCACCTTGTCACTGGGCCTTGGCGTTCGAGCATGCATCCTGTCGTCCAGGCGATGGTACGCGCGCCCCACGGACTCCGTCATGCGCAGCGCCGTGCTGAGAACCGTGTGGTCTCTCGGATGCACGTGAGTATGGACGTCCTCCAACTCCCGGCCAACCTCCGCCGAAATCGAGGAGGATTTGCGGAACGACAGAACCTGCGCGGGAAACACGCTGCGATGCCCCGTAATGAGGAAGCTGATCGCGCATGCCCCAGCAGCGTACGCCGCCACGTCTGAGCCGAACAGCTCGACCGCCATGATGGTCGAGGCGATCGGCGTATTCGTGGCGCCCGCGAGCAAGGCGACCATGCCGATGGCCGCGAACGTGGCCGGATGCGCGTGCACGAGCGTCGCGAACGAACGCCCCGCCGTCGCGCCGACGAAGAACAGCGGCGTGAGAATCCCTCCGCTGCCTCCGAAGTTCAGCGTGATGCTCGCGAAGGCGATCTTCAGCAAGAACGCGTACCACGGGATGTCCCCCGCCTCGAACGTCTCGTTGATCGTGGCGTAGCCGGTCCCGAGGTACCGCGTCGAGGTGACCGCGGCCAGCACAGCCAGGATCGACCCGCCGATCAGCGCCTTGCCCACCCAACCGACCCGGCGGGTCTCCGACGCTTTGCGCGCGATGGCGAGGCCCTCGATCGCGGCGAGCGAACACAGCCCGAAGAACAGACCCGCGACCGCGATCGTGATGAAGAACAGCTCGCTGAACTCGGGCACGAACTCGATGGGATGGTGGAAGTACGCGATGCCGAGGGCGGAAGACACGTGATATGCCGTCATGCCCGCGACGAACGCGGGGAACAGGACCTCGTACAGAACGCGGCCGCAGAACAGCACCTCGATACCGAAGATCGCCCCGGCCACCGGCGTGCCGAACACCGCGGCGAACCCGGCGCTGATGCCGCAGATGACCAGCTTGCGGCGGTCGCGCCCTTCCAGGCGCAGCACCCGCGCGAGAGCCGAGCACAGCGCCGTGCCGAACTGCGCCGCGGGGCCCTGTCGGCCGACCGATCCGCCGACGGCGAGGGTCACGAACGTCGCGACGAGCCTCGCGGGCATGACACGCAGGCTGAACTGCCCGCCGCGGCGGTGAATCCCCTCGATGATCTTCTCGGTGCCGTGACCCTCGGCGCCCGGGGCCAGGTACTTCACGATCGCCGCGCTAACGACGAACCCGACGGGTAGCAGAACGTGCGAGAGCCGGTGGAATCCGCGTAGCGTCTCGGCCCACACGACCGCGTTCATGAACAGCGTCGCGCCGATGCCAACCATCGCGCCGGCGGCGGAGGCGAGCACGAACCACTTCACCACGCTTATGAACAGCACGGACTCGACTTCGAACTCAGTCTCGATGCGGCCGAGTGTCTTGTGGCTGCGAATCCGCGTGAGCAGAGGGACACGCCGAGGCGAAGGGCCTAGCTCGGAATCGTCGGGACTGTCGGCCATGAGTGGGACCACGCGCGTGAGGTCGTTGACTAATCGGGACGCCTGCCACACAGTAGTAACCCTATCGAGACCGCCCGACAGTCGTCAATCGAATTCCGAGCGCCGTTACCCGTGAAGACCGACTTCTACCGCGTGCTGCAGGTCCATCCCGAGGCGGATCAACAGACGATCCAGGCCGCCTACAGGTCCCTCTCCAGACGGATGCACCCCGACAAGAACCAGGATCGACGCGAGTGGGCCGAACAGCGCACGCAGGCCTTGAACGAGGCGTACTCCGTCCTGGGCGATGTTCAGAGGCGCCTCGCCTTCGACCGAGAGCGCGAAGAGGCGCTGCAAACGGGCCCCTCCGCAGGACGACGACCCATGGGAGGCCCGATGGGAGGCCGTCCGCCCACCGGCGGCGCCCGGGTAAGCGAAGCCGGCGAGTACTCCGCCTCCGTGGCGAACCTGCGGCGTCTTGAGGAGGAACTGTTCCGCGCCAAGCAGGAGAACCACACCCTCCGTATGCAGTGCGAGGAGCTCGCCGCGCAGGTCGCCTCTCGCGAGAAGGAACTGGTCGCCACGCGCACGCGCTTGACCGACTCGGACGCCCAACGGCGGCGCATGGAGCAGTCGCTGGGCGTGGCGGAGAAACAGCGGGACATTCTGCGTGGAAAGCTCGACGAGGACGCCCGCGCGGAGCCGCAGCAGACCGAGACACGCGCCCCCGAGCGTCCGGCGGCCTCGACATCACGTCCTCCCCGAGCCCAGGCGCGCGCTGCCTCTACGGCGTCGCGGGGGCCGAGGACCATCGAGTTGCCCGGCGGGCAGCTGACGATGCCGTTCGTCAGCATTCCGGGCGGGTCGTTCCGCATGGGCAGCGTCCACGGCGACGCGCCTGAGCAGCCGGTACACGAAGTCCATGTCGACGCGTTCCGCATGAGCGCGACGCTGGTCACCGGCAAGCAGTTCGCCGCCTTCCTGCGCGCCAAGCCGAGATGGAGCAAGCGCGCCGCGAGCCCCGGCCGCCATGCGGACTACCTGCGCGAGTTCCAGGGCGACACGCCTCCACGAGGGCGTGAATCCGCCCCGGTTACGCACATCGGGTGGATGGCGGCCGCGGCGTTCTGCGAGTGGGCGGGCTGCGCGTTGCCGACGGAGGCGCAGTGGGAATACGCGGCGCAGGGCGGGGAGGCGCACGGTTACGGCACGCGCAACGGCACATTGCACTCGCGCCTGGCGAACTATGGCGGGACGGCCGGCTCCGTGACGGACGTGCGTAAGCATCCCGCGAACCCGTTCGGCCTGTACGACATGGCGGGCAACGCGTGGGAGTGGTGCGCCGACGAATACGACGCGGAGTTCTACGCCTCGGACGCCGCGAGCGAGACGAATCCCTTCTGTGGCATGCCCGTGGCTTTCCGTGACGGCGACTGGGCCGACGCGGACCCGTCCGTTCGCCGGGTCATTCGGGGCGGGTCGTGGCAGAGCCTGTCGGCGGATGTTCGCGTGGCCGCGCGGGCGTCTCAGATGGCGTCGCTACCGTCGGGGTTCTGTGGGTTCCGGTGCGTGTTCGTCGAGGACTAGCGTGTGTCTGACAGATGTCGTCCCGACACGAAGGTGACCTTAAGCGAACGCACGCGTGGTAGCCGACCCGCGCCCAGGCGCTTCTCCGCAACTGGCCGGCTCGGTTGGCGCTGTGCCGGTCACATGGCGCCGGGGGGCGCGCGTACCCAGTTCTTGGCCGCGGACAGTGGGCTAGAGACGCCTCCCGAACATGCTCCGGAAATACCCATGGTCTAGCCATGTAAACACCCGCCTTATCTCGTCCATCGACACTCCGCCGGTGGTCTGGAAGAAATCGACGAAGCTGCCATAGTCGGGCAAATCGGTGGTGTTGCTCCGACCGATCCACTCACGGTCTGACCTGCTGAGCCCTTCGGTGCGAAAGAAGTTCGTGTACTCCAACGAACGCACCTGATCTAGGCCCTGCGCATTGCGGAGGTTCGCCCGCCAGAGGTTCACCCCGTCGAGGTTAGCACCGTGCAGCTTCACGCCGATCAGCGAGGCGCGTTCCAGGTTGGCCCCCGTTAGGTCCGCGTCACGGAGGACAGCATCTGACAGATCGGCGGCAACGAGATTAGCGCCCCGGAGTCCGGAAGCATGCAGGTCCAAGCCAGACAGGTCGCAGCCCATCAGATTGACTCCCGAGAGATCTCCGTCAGCCGCCAGCGCCTCCTCTACTTCGGCTCTCGGCGCGGATGATCTCGACTGGTGATCGTCGCGATTGCCCGAATAAGCGGAGAGGCCCTACTGGCGTCGGCGCCCTGTTCATAGCGGATGGCCTCGACTATGCGGCTGACTCCGTGCTCCCAATCAGGGAACAGGTCAACATGGTGGATCTCCCGCAACGGAATGGCCGGCGGCCGGCATTCCTCCAGCCTGGCGGGAATGACGACTATCCGCCCTTCTGGGGCCGCCTCGACCCTCTCTATGATCCGCTTGAATTCACGCTGTACAAAGCCTTCCTTAGTTGTGGAGAAGGTGGAAATGAGGGGCACCACGAACCTGCTCTCCTCCAACGCAAGCATGATGCCATGTTCCCAATTCATACCCGGAAGGAGGCTCTCTCTGTCGAGCCAGGGCACTACGCCAGGTACGCGACGAAGGCCGTGGAACAGCTTGCTGGCCGTCTCGTAGTCCTCGCTCGCGTAGCTGATAAAGACCTGTGCCTGATTGTCCATCCGCGTCCCCTCGTCGGTGCGGGGCGGACAGGCGGCACTGCTGCCGCCCATGCAAGACGCCGCGCCCCGCGCGGTGCGGAACCTGCCTCGCCTTGACTTCCTCTCCGTACGGCCCAGGGCGGAGTCTACACCCTCACGACCCACGGGCCCTAGAGCCACTCGACGTCATCCCCCGCTTCCACCCGGGACAGCGTCCCGTGCGAGGTCCTCACCACGAGCGCCCCGTCGTCGTCCAGACCGGCGGCCGCGCCCGTGATCTCCGCGTCGCCCGCGCGGACGCGCACGGGCGCTCCCATGCCATCCACCCGGCGACGCAGCCACGCGAGTATGTCGTCGAGTTGGCCTCGCTGCATGGCTCCGTAATGCTCCTCGAATTCCGCGAGCAGCCGGGCGAGCAGCTCCTCGCGCGGCGTCTCGTGGCCGCATTCCGCGCGGAGCGTCGTCGCCGTGTGCGCCAATTCGCCCGTCAGGTCCTCGCGGGACCCGTTGACGTTTATCCCAACGCCGACGACCCAGAACGGCCGCCCGTCGGGTCGACGCCCCTCTTCCGTGAGGATGCCCGCGACCTTCCGACCGCCGATGAGGACGTCGTTCGGCCACTTGACCGAAGCATCGACGCCGCTCCCCGTCGCGAGCGCCTCGCGGACGGCTCCGCCCATCAGCAGCGTGATGAGCGTGGGTCTGGCGATGCGTGGCCGAGGACATAGGATCAGCGAAAACAGGAGATTGACGTTGGGCGGCGACGACCACGCGCGACGACGGCGGCCGCGTCCCTGCGTCTGAAACTCGGTCAGGACGACCTCGCCGTCGGGATTGCGGAGCGATTCTCCGGCGACCTCGCGCGCCAGGTCCTGCGTAGACGGCACGCTGTCGAGGGCGGTGAGACGTCGGCCGAGGATCGCCGTGGTGAGCAGGTCGCGGAACGCCTCCGTGTCGAACTCGGTCACGCGTCGCTGCTCTCGACGACCAGGTCGAATCCGATATCGATGGGCGGAGCCGCGACGGTGATCTGCCTGGTCGAGATGATGTCCACGCCGGTCTCGGCGATGCCGCGAAGCATATCCAACTGGACGCCGCCGGACGCCTCCAGCAGCGCGCGGCCGTCGGTTCGCCGGACCGCCTCGCGCATCTCGTCGAGGCTCATGTTGTCGAGCAGGACGATGTCGGCCCCCGCCTCCAGCGCCTGGTCGAGTTGATCGAGCGTGTCGACCTCGACCTCGATGCGCATCGTGTGTGGCGCTCCCGCGCGGGCGGCGGCGATCGCCGCTCCCACCGAGCCGACGACGGCGATGTGATTGTCCTTGATGAGCACGCCGTCGGACAGGCCGAAGCGGTGGTTCAAGCCGCCGCCCATCCGCACGGCGTATTTGCTGAGCGTGCGCCACCCGGGGATCGTCTTGCGCGTATCCACCACGCGTACGGGCAACGGCCGGACGGCCGCGACGTAGGTCGCCGTCAGCGTGGCGATGCCGCTGAGTATCTGGGCGAAATTCAGGGCGGTGCGCTCCGCGGTCAGGACGGATCGCGCGTCGCCTTCGACGGTCATCAACGACGAACCGGCGGCGAACGGGTCGCCGTCCGCGTGTGTGGTCGTCACCGTGATCGTCGGATCGACGGCGGCGAACACCGTCTCCGCGACGCCCAGGCCCGCCGCGACGCCCTCCTCACGCGGCGACATGACCGCCTTCGCGCGCGCGCCCTTGGGGAGCGTCAGGTCCGACGTGATGTCGCCGCTGCCGATGTCTTCCGACAAAGCGAGTTCGATGAGCGCTCGCACCGTTGGATTCGCGGGAGGGCTCTGCCCGGCGACGGCCACTAGCGCGCCTCCGCGACGAACGCCCGAAACTCCGCGTCCTCGCGAATGGCGTCGAAGGCGGCGTCACCATCGACCGCTCGGATGCGCTCCTCGTCCAGGGCCATGGCGTCGCGCAGGGCCCCGATGCACGAGGCGGTCTTCTTTTGCAGGGCGTACACCTGCGCCAACGCGTAGTGGGCGTCCGCGGTGGGCTGCATCTCGATGGACTTGGCCAGCGGCGCCTCGGCATCTTCGTACTGGGCGTTGTTGGAGTACGCCGTCCCGAGGTTCTGGTAGGCGAGATGGCGGTCCTTGAACTTCTCGGCCGCCGCGGCCGCCTGGAACTGCACGATGGCTTTCTCGTAGTTCCTGAGCTGGTTGTAGACGTACCCCAGGCTGTTGTTGGCCTCGGGGAACTTCGGACGCAGCTCCAGCGCCGTCTCGAAGGCGAGAATCGCGCGCGGGTATTCGCCCGCCTGCGCGTATCCGACGCCTCGGTTGTACTCGTCGATGGCCTTGCGTCGGTCGCACCCGAGAGACGTGAGCGCGAGTAGCCCCAACACAAGCGGCAACGTGACAATAGGCAGTCTGACGCGCGACATGAAATCCTCCACGACGCAGCCGATTGTACCTCATCCGGGCCGCCCACGAACCCCAACGCCGCACACGCCAGATTGCGATATGAATCATCGACGCCGTACCATTGCGCGCGTCGGGAGCGTATCCCTGCCGAGTGGTCGCGCCTTCGCGTAGGATACCGTGCGATGACATGGGTCGCCATCATACTGAGCGCGCTGGCCCTGGTGGCGTCGCTCGCGCACTGGGTGTGGGACTGGTGGACGGGCAATCTCCGAGGACGACGGCGAGGCAGTCGTCACGGTCGCCACGAGAGCGTCGCCCTGCGGGTCGAGCTCCTCGCCGAGGGCACGAACTGCTTTGTGATCCGTGGCGGCTACTCGCTGATCTTCGCGTCGCTGCGCATCTACAACGAGAGCGAGCAACGCGAGGCGACAGTGGCCCGGCTCGTGGTCGAGCTGCGTCGAGGTCGGCGCTGGCGGCCCCTGGCGCCGCAACCGAACGACGACGCGTTCATCTTCGGCAGCCTGGCCCGCAACGCGCTGCCCGTCGAGCTCGCCCCGGGCGCTTCCGAGGACATCTACGAGGTGTTCCTGTTGCCCGACCTCATCGACCAGACGAACATCCGTGTGCGCGTCGTCGCGTGGGACTACAGCGGCGCGCACGCGTTCGTGGACGACACGCTCGCCCATCGCCTCGACGACCGGCCGCCGCTGGACATCCTCTTCCAGACGCTCGACCTACGACCCCCTACGCCCACAACGCGAGACCCATCTCCACCGGCGTAGCCATGTCGGCGTGCGACGGCGTCACGCGGACGGTGACGCCCAGGTGGCCGCTGAGGGTGGACGAGAACTCACCCTCGAACAGAACGTCCCCTGCGTTGCCAGGTACGCCGCGGCACGCCAACTGGGTGTAGGCGACACCCTCCAGCGGCGCGTGGATGTCGACGATGTCCATCTTCCCCACGGCCACCTCGACGCGAACGTCGGCCGCGTCGAGTCCGCCCAGATCGAGCGATACCCGCGCGTCGAGTGGCGATCCTGCCTCGACGGATTCGGGGGTGTCGATGGCGGCGTCGACGATGCGCACGTCTCCCCAGGCGGCGCGCACTCGGGCCTTCCAGGCCGCGAGTTCCCGAGCGACGCGCGCGCCATCCGCTTCGAGGTAGCGTCGGCGGCGGGCGAGCGGCAAGTACGCGCGTTCCACATAGTCGGCGACCATCCTATGGCTGCTGAAGACATGCGCGAGTTCCCGGACCGATCGCTTCATGCGCCCGACCCACGCGCGGGGGACGTCGTGCGAATCGCGGTCGTAGAACTCGGGCACGACCTCGCGTTCGAGTATGCCGTAGAGCGTGTCGGCGTCCTGCGCATCGAGGTCGTCGTCGGCGGCGGCGCCCTCGGCCGTGCCGTCGATCGCCCAGCCGACGGGATCGCGACCGGCGTCGCGTAGGTCTTCATACGCCTCCGCCCACCAGCCGTCCAACACGCTCAGGTTGGGGATGCCATTCATGGCGGCCTTCATGCCGCTGGTGCCGCTGGCCTCGTGCGGCCGGCGCGGGGTGTTCAGCCAGACGTCGACGCCGGCGGTCATCAGTCGGCCGACGTGGATGCTGTAGTTTTCGATGTACACGACGCTTCGGTGGACGCCGGCATCCTGCGCGAAACGGACGACGCGCTGTATCTCTTCCTTGCCGCCGTGATCGTCTGGATGCGCCTTCCCGGCGATGAGGAACTGCACGGGCCGGTCGGGGTCGGTCAGCAACGCGCGGAGCCTGTCGGGGTTTCTCAGGAGCATCGTGAGGCGCTTGTATGTCGCGGCGCGCCGCGCGAAGCCGATCGTGAGCGCTCTCGGGTCGAGTATGGACGCCGCCTCGCGGATCTCGCTCGTCGGCGCTCGACGCGCCTTGAGGCCGCGCGCGCAATCGCGCTGGGCGAAGGTGACGAGACGCTCGCGGGCCCGGACGTGTCCGCGCCACATCTCGGCGTCGGGGATGCTCGCCACGCGCTCCCATGTGTTGGGCTCGTGCGGCGCGGCCCGCCAACGCGGCCCGACGTACAGGTCGTACAGGTCCGCGACTTCGCGGCCCACCCAGGTCGGCGTGTGGACGCCGTTGGTGACGTGCGATATGGGGGCCTCGTCGACGGGCGTTTCACCCCAGGCCTTGTGCCACATCTCGCGCGACACAGCCCCATGCAGACGGCTCACGCCGTTCGCCGCGGCCGAGGAACGCAGGGCGAAGGTCGTCATCCCGAATCCACCCTCGCCGCGCGTGACCTGCCCAAGCGCGAGGAAATCGGACCACGATGCGCCGATCTCGTCCAGGTACGGCTTCATATGGAGTCGCACGAGCTCCTGCTCGTACACTCTGTTGCCGGCGGGGACGGGGGTGTGGGTCGTGAAGGCGTTGGACGAGCGCACGATTTCGAACGCGGCGCCGATGCCCATCCCCGCCGCGACGTACTGCCGCACGCGTTCCACGGTCAGGAACGCCGCGTGTCCCTCGTTGATGTGGAACACCGTCGGCGAGTGGCCGAGCGCGTCGAGAAGCCGCACGCCGCCGATGCCGAGCACGAGCTCTTGCCTCAGCCGGTGGTCCTCGTCCCCTCCGTAGAGGCGATCCGTGATGGCGCGGAGGTGGGTCGGGTTCTCCTCGATGTTCGTGTCGAGCAGGTACAGCGCGGTGCGACCGACGTCGGCCCGCCACGCCCCTACGTGGACCTCGGCGCCACCCACCGTGAGGCTCAGCCTTAGCGGCCTGTCGCCATCGCGCAGCTCCGTCATGGGGAGTTGCGTGGGGTCGTTGTACGGGTACGCCTCCAGTTGCCATCCGTCGGGCGTCAGTCGCTGCTGGAAGTAGCCGCGATGGTAGAACAACCCCACCGCCACAAGGGGCACGCCGAGGTCGCTCGCCGCCTTCAGGTGATCCCCCGCCAGGACGCCCAGCCCGCCGGAGTAGATGCGAAAGAACTCCGCGATGCCGTACTCCGCGCAGAAGTACGCCACGGTGGTGTCAGCGTCCTCGGCCGTGGCCGAGGCGCCCAGCCACGGAGGCCGCGCTACGTACTCGGCGTGCCTGTCGACCTCGCGTCGGAGCCGAGACCTGAACGCGTCGTTGCGCGCCAACGCGTCGAGCTGCTCCCGGCTCAACCGAGAGAGCATCGCCACCGGGTTGTGGTTCGTCTCGGACCACGTCGCCGGGTCGATGTCGCGGAACAGCGCCGTGGTCGAATGGTTCCAGTGCCACCAGAAAGAGCCGGCCAGTTCCCGCAGACCGTCGAGCTCGTCGGGGATGCTGGGTATGCTGCGGTACGACCGGATCGGCTTCATTCGGCGTCGACTCCTGCTGTGCGTGACCCTAGGCCGTCATGCTCGATATGAGGCCTGAAGCTGCGTGTGCGCGTGAGACGGCAGGCGACGCGTGCCCGGCGCATATTGGGGCCGCCAGGCCCGCGAAAGGCGTCATGTGGAAAGAGATAAATGGTATCGCACCGTGACGATACGTGGGAACCCGATCCCGCGCGACCAGATGCCAGAGCAGACACGCGCCGTAGCCGAGGGAGTAACCCGTATGAACCAGGTCGACGGCCCGGCGGAGCGGCACGCGTCGCGACAGGAAGGGCCGTCGGAGCTGGTGGCTTGGCGAGACGGGGGTGCTCTGTGTCCAGGATGCCTGCGGCGATCTCCCAGATGTCGTCGCCTCGGTGCGGGTTGCTGTGCAGTTGGGTCAGGAGGCCGATCCACTCGCGGCGCGGCGGCCGCTCAGGAGCGCCGGGCCGACCTCGCCGACGAGGAGAGCGGACAGGATCAGCGCCGCGCCGACCGCCTGTATGGACGTCAGGCGATCCCCCGCCAGGATGTAGCCGAAGACCACCGCGAAGAGCGGCTCCATCGTCAGTATGACAGCGGTACGGACGGCCGAAAGGCGTTGCTGCACGTAGGTCATTATCAGGAACGCGAGCGCCGACGCCCCCAGGCCGGTCAACCCCAACGCGAACCACACTTCGCGCGGCGGGAGCTCCAGCGGCTCGAAGATCGGCGCGGCGATCCCACACACCACCCCCGTCGAGATCATCTGGGCGAGGGCGAAGCCGATCGCGTCGTGCGCGGCGGCGTACCTTCCCAACAGCACGACGTGCGCCGCGAAGGCGACGGCGCAGGCCATCGTCAGCACGTCGCCGATTCTGAACTCCTCCGGGCTCTCCCCCGTGAGGAGCGCCAGCCCCACGAACGCTCCCAGAACCGGCGCGATGTAAAGCTTCGGCGTGCGCGTGCGGTACATGACGAACGCTATCGCGGGCGTCAGCATGACGACGAGACCTGTTATCAGACCAGAATTCGTGGGGCTCGTGTAGCGTAAGCCGATCGTCTGTAAGACGAAGCCCAGCGCCAGCGACAACCCGACCGCTCCGCCGACCAGCAGCGTGCGCAAAGTCATCCGCCGCGCGCCGACTATGCCCAGCGCCATCGAGGCGATGAAGAACCGGACGGCGAGGAAGCTGAGTACGCCATACACCGCCACTGCGTCGCGGACGACCGTGAACGTGGCGCCCCACAGGATAGTGGCGATCGTGAGCAGGCCCGCGAGGGCTAGGTCAGACATGTCGCGGGAATCTCACGCGCCGCTCGGAGGAAGGCGAGGTCCACGGCTCAGTCCCGCAGCAGTCGGATGGCGGGCCGCCGAACCTAGCGCGCGTGACCGCGTGGCGAGGCCCCGCTTCGTTCAGAGAGACACGACTTGGCCAGGGCGCGGAAAGCGGGCCGCCGCATTCTCCCACGCGCCGCGGGGCGCCAACGCCGCGTGGGCGCGAGGTCGCGTCATTGAATGACGGCATATTCGCCGGCGTCCTCCCAGTCCGGCCAGCTCATGCCGTTCACGTCCCAGACGATCTCCCCCGCGCGGACGGTAAGCATGCACTCGAGCCTGCGGTCGCCACGGTGCCGGGCGCGGCCGGAATCGACGAAGCCGAAGGCGCCACGACGGACGTCCAGCACGGCGATGTCGGCCTCGGCTCCGACCGTCAAGGTCCCCAGTTCGGGTCGGCCGATCACCTCGGCAGGGGTGACCGTGGATCGCCGAATCACCTCGGACAGCGGCATGTCCATGTTCAGGCACTTGGACATCGTGGTAATCATGTTCGCGTTGGGAATGAGCGCGCTGCTCCTGTGCAGGTCCGTGCTGATGGTGTCCGGCGGGAAGCCTTGCCGTGTCGAGGGAATCGCCAGGCGCCACCAGAAGCTGCCCGCCCCGTGGCCGAGGTCGAAGACGACGCCTCGCTCCCTCGCCTCCCACATGCAATCCTGCACGCGCTTGTTGTCGTCCAGGACGGGGATGTGCCGCGCATAGACGTGTGTGTGGATGTCGCCGGGGCGCATGCGGGCGAGAAGCTCGGGATATGTGCGCGTGGGACGCGGCCAGAAGTCGATCATGGCGACGGTATCGCTCAGGTCCGCCGCGCGTAAGGCACCGTCGACCGCCTCCCACCCGGGGCCGCCGAAGTGCGCCGTCTTCGTGCCGACGATGATCTCGGGATGCGCCCGGATCATGTCGGCGCACGCCTCCGTCTGCATCTCTCCGATGTCCTGCTCGACGGCGCCCAGCATCCCGGGCGCGACGATGTTCAGCAGCGAGAGCACGCGCGTCTTCGAGCGATCGACGATGGTTGTCTTGAAGTCCTCGAATGACTTCCACCCGGGGCCGCCTGCGTCCACGACGGTCGTGATGCCGCCCGTGAGTGCGTGCGCATCGGGGAACATCGATCCGGCGTAGCCATAGACGTGCACGTGAATGTCGATGAGCCCAGGGGTGACGTAGAGGCCGTCGACGGCCACGGTCTTCGCGGCCTGCCCGGCGACATCCGCGCCTACGGCGACGACGCGGCCGTCCTTCACCGCGACATCCATGACGCCGTCGCGGGCGTTCGCCGGGTCTATGACGTGGCCGCCCGACAGGATCAGGTCGTGCGTCATCCAGAGGCCAATGCTGCGTGGTGATTCAGTGTGGCGGCGGGAGGGCGAACGCGTCAGGCGTCGTCGGAATCCTCGTCTTCTTCCTCTTCGTCGTCCCGCGGCTCGATATTCGGTTCGACGACGATCTGCTCCGCGACATCCTCGCCGGATTCGATGAGCGGAACTTTGGCCTCGCGCCCACTCGGTTCGGCGTCTTCGCCCGTCTCGACGGCGACGTCCTCGGCGGGTTCGGGTTGCTCCGCCGCGCGCTTGCGCAGTTCCTCGACCGCAAGTTGCGCGGTCTCCTGGACGGCGTCGTCCTCGTCGTTTAGCGCGAGGTTCTGGATCGGGTCGATCGCATCGACATCCTCGTGGCGCACCAACTCCTCGGTGACGGCCACGCGCACCTGCGGGTCGAGGTGGTAGACGAGGGTCCGCAACGCCTCGGTCGCGTGGTCTCCCAACGCGGACAGCACGCGCACCCCGTAAGCGCGCAATGTGGAGGCGACGTGGAACGGCTCTTCGTACGACTGACGGCCGAGGCTGTGGGTGATGCTGCGCGCAACGCGGCTTACGGCCGGGGGAGTATCCAGGAGTCGAGCGGTGTATGTGGGCCCGGTTGGGCGTCTGCGTCGCATTCCGCGATCCCTCATGCCGTGCGCGCCCGGCCCTTGGCGGCCTGCAGGCGATCCAGGCCACTTGCCGCGTCACCCGCCGTGGTCGTCTGCGCCGCCGGTTGCGCGGCTGAACGGGCTTCGGGCCTCGTCGAAAGAGGCCTCGCGATAGCGTCGGCGCGCCGCTTTGCGCGCGACAGAGCCGATAGTCGCGTGTCGACCCGATCACGAGATCGGGTGGCGCGAATCCCGCCGAAGTGTCTCACGACCCACTCCAGAAACACAACGGCGATCGCCAGTAGGAGCAGAGCGGGGGACAACTCGCGCTCGTGGGGTACGCCGGCTCCCGTGCGTCGATCCCAGCTGCCCGGCTCGGGGGCGACGGCTCCGCCGGAGTCCCGCGCCAGGGCAAGCAGGCGATCCGGTCGCGGCGCGACGAGCGATTCGGCGCTACCCACATACTCTATCGTCCCTCGGGCGATTTCACTTTCGTCGGATATGACCGCGATGGCGTAACCGCCCGGCGCGCGGAGCGCCACGCGAGCGTCGTAGCCGTTCCCCACCGGCTTCATCTCGCGTTCGATCGGCCCGCCGTCTTGGGGCGCCACGCGAAGACGCAATCGCGCGGGCGGCGGGCCGTCGGGCGGGTATGCGAGGCGGGCCACTACAGTCGATCCCTCGACATCGAGGGCGAAGTCGAACGTGTCGGGTCTGCCTTCGGGCAGCGTCCAGCGCAGCCACGACCTCCATCGGGCAGCGTAGTCGGGTTCGGCGGCCCAGTCGTGTGTCCACCGGTTTCCGCCATCCGACATGAAGGCGAGCGCCTTGCCTAAGCCAAGCCGCCAGCCCACGAGGATGGGATCGCCTTCGACCGTTTCCAGGAAGGTCTCCGCTGTCTTCTTCGGCGTGGTAGCAAGATAGGCGGCGAAGGGCGGATACGTCCCGGCCGCCAACGCGCCCGAACCGGCGACGGCGTGTGTGGCTTCGTCGACGACCACGTCGCCGGTCTGCCGCGCCTCCTCGGCGAAGACGCGCGGCAGATGTGACATGTCGCTCATGGCGTGGAACGATCCGCCGCCGGCCTCGGCGATCTCGCGGAGTACCGGCTTCGCGTCCGCGCCGACGGCTACGGTGGAGACGGTGATGCGCTTCGCTGCGAGATCACGCGCCAGGCCGACGAGATCGCCCTCCGACTGACCGTCCGAGAGCAGTACGACGTGTTTCCGCGGGAAGTCGGCCGTCGTTAGCAGACGGTCGGCCTCTGCGAGCGCCGTGGCGATGTCTGTCCCCGCTCCGGGGCGAAGGCCCTGAACCGCGCGCATGACGCTCGCGCCTTCATCCTTCGCGGTCAGTTCCGCGGCAACATGCGCCTTCGCGTCGAAGGCGACCACGGCTATGTGGTCCTCGTCGTCGAGGGCGTCGATGGCGGCGCGAGTCGCCGAAGCCGCCAGGGTGAGCTTCTGCACGCCGCCGCTCTCGTGCGCCATGCTGCCGGACTTGTCGAGCAGCAGCAGCAGGGCGAGAGGCCGCTTGCGATCCTGCGGGATCATCTCGACGGGGGCAGCGCCCTCCAGGGAGGTCTTCTGCCAGTCGCCCGCCCCGTACGTGCGGGGCCCGCCGATCGTGAGCCACGCGCCGCCGTCGTCCACGTAGTGGGCCATCGCGCGCATGTGGGACGTTGTC